>JAHIKO010000012.1 GCA_018897535.1 Candidatus Dependentiae bacterium | reverse complement strand
TAATTACTGATAATTCTTGGTATATAGAAAATAGAATTGGTGCAAGTTATAGTTATCAAATTGATGAAAGATTTAGATTTAATTTAGGATTTTTATATACTTTTGCCGGGACCAATGCTCAAGAGTTGTTAAGAATTAATTTGTCTGCAAATTTTGAATTTTAGTAGCCCGGCAGTATTGACCGGGCTACTAAACTGGTAAATTATTTTAGCTTTAATTCGATAATATCTTTTTTAGCTTCAACATCTTTTTTAGGAAATTTGATTTCAAGTTTACCGTTTTTTTCATTATAAGAAGTTTCTATTTTTGATGAATCCGAATATTCAACAAATTCAGGAAGTTTTATTGTACGAATAAATGTTCTTGCGCTTGAGCTCCAGCTTTTATAAATATATTTTTTATCTTTGTCTTCTTTATTTTCTTTTTCTTCTTTTTTAGATTCAGCTTTGATATGTAAAAAACCATTTTTATCTATTTGTATGCTAAAATCTGATTTTGTGTATCCCGGAATGTAAAATTCAAGACCCCAAATTTCGCCGTTTTTGCTTTCAAAAATACTTGCATTTCCCATATAAACCTGATTTTCATCGCTATTAATTTGCCCAAATGCCCGGTCTATATTTTTTCTTGTTTGTTCTAAGTTCTCTTGGATATCTTCAAATCCATCCCAAAAGCTGTTTCTTGCAGCCATGTTACTTGATAAAATACAGCTTAATAACATAATAACTGCAATATTTGTCTGTTTATTCATAATAATTCCTCCCATAAAAAAATAAAAAAAATTTATACCCAGAAAAATTATAGAAAAGTGAAATGAATTTTTCAAGTAGAGCATTTTTAAAAGTTATATATTTTTGGTAATATTTAAATACAGGTTTAAACGACAAATAAATTTATTGGGGGCTTTTTGGCTTTTATTTATGAATAACGAAAAAATATTAATTTTTGGTGCAAAAGAGCACAACTTAAAATCTATAAATGTTTCTATTCCCAAGAATAAGTTTGTTGTTATCACCGGACCTTCCGGATCGGGTAAAAGTTCGCTTGCGCTTGATACCATTTATGCAGAAGGTAAAAGACGATATGTTGAATCACTTTCTTCTTATGCCAGACAATTTTTGGGTGTGTCCAAACGACCGGATGTTGAAAGTATTGAAGGCCTTTGTCCGGCTATTGCCATAGATCAAAAAACCGTTGGATACAATCCAAGATCTACCGTTGGTACAATTACTGAAATTTATGATTATTTTAGAGTTTTATTTGCTCGAATCGGTCAGCCACATTGTTCCGAGTGTGGAAAGGCTATAAAAGCAGAGTCCCCTGAAAAAATTACAAAACTTTTATTAACAAAATTTTTAAATCAAAATATTACAATTGCGGCTCCGGTTGCCGTAGAAAAAAAGGGTGAATTTACTAAAGATTTAAAAAAATATTTTGATCTTGGTTTTTATCGTTTTTTAATTGATGGTAAAATTTACAGATTTAGAAATTTAATTGAAATAGATAATATTAAATTACATAAACAATATCAGCACAGTATTAGTATTTTGGTTGACAATTTATCGGTAGTGGATCAAGAGGCTCAGCGATTACAAGAAGCGATAGAAAAAGCGTTTAATATAAATAATGGTTTATGTTCGGTTATAACCCAAGATAATAAAATTGAACATTATTCTTCGATGAGAATTTGTATTGATTGCGTTAAATCATTTCCGGAACTTGAACCAAGATTATTTTCATTTAATTCTCCAATTGGTGCATGTAAAAATTGTCATGGACTTGGTTTTATTCAAGAATGGCCATGGCAAGAGGGTGATGATGAGCACTGGAAAACCAAATATCCTGATTATTTTGGAAAGTATGCTAAAGAATTAAAGTGTACTTTTTGTAATGGTAAAAGATTGAACGATGAGGCGCTTTCCGTATTTATTGATAATAAAAATATTTACGATTTAACACTCTTATCCATAAAAGACGGGTTAGATTTTTTTAGTAAATTAAATTTACATGAAGATCAAGCTGAAATAGCTGCACCATTGTTAAAAGAAATTATATCAAGATTAAAATTTTTAAACGATGTTGGACTATCATATTTAACATTGGGTAGAACTGCCAGAACTTTATCGGGAGGTGAGGGACAACGAATTCGCCTTGCTACACAAATAGGTTCAAGTTTGAGCGGTGTGATTTATATTTTGGATGAACCAAGTATTGGGCTACATCAAAGAGATAATGACAAATTAATCGAAACTCTAAAAAAATTAAGAGATCAGGGTAATACGGTTTTAGTTGTCGAGCATGATATGGACACAATACAATCTGCCGACTATTTAATTGATATGGGGCCTCAAGCGGGTATTTTAGGAGGTTTCGTGACGGCATTTGGTACGCCAAAAGAAGTTTCGATAAATAAAAATTCACTTACCGGCGCATATATTTCAGGAATTAGAAAAATTAATGTACCTAAAAATAGAAGAGAGCCCAAAGATTTTTTAAAACTAAAAAATGTTACGGCCAATAATTTAAAAAATATTAACGTAGATATTCCGCTTCGTGTTTTTGCTGCAGTTTCAGGCGTTTCCGGATCCGGAAAAAGTAGTCTTGTAATACATTCTTTAGCATCAGCACTTAGAAATTTTTTCACAAATGGTTGGGCTGTAAATCCATATATTGAAGAATTAACAGGAGTGGAAAATTTATCGAATATGGTAATGGTGGATCAAAGTCCAATTGGAAGAACTCCACGATCAAATCCTGCAACATATTTGGGAATTTTTGATGAGATTAGAGATATTTTTGCAAATTTACCGGAAAGTAATGCCAGGGGTTATAAAGTCGGCAGATTTAGCTTTAATGTTAAAGAAGGCCGTTGTTTTGAATGTGACGGAGATGGAATATTAAAAATTCCCATGCATTTTTTAGAAGATGTTGTCGTTATATGTAAAAGCTGTAAGGGACAACGATATAATCAGCAAACATTGGAAATAAAATTTAAAAATAAAAATATTGCCCAAATTCTTGATATGTCCGTTCTTGAAGCGTTGGAATTTTTTAAAACTTTTCCAAGAATCTACAAACGCTTGGATTTATTGCAGCAAGTTGGTCTTGATTATATAAAATTGGGACAATCTTCAACAACACTTTCCGGCGGAGAGGCACAGCGAATAAAACTTGTGAATGAACTTTCAAAAAGAGGCACAAATACTCTTTATATCTTGGATGAACCTACAACCGGTTTGCATAGCTGTGATGTTGAAAAACTTCTTTTGGTTTTAAATAAACTTGTAGATCGTGGAAATACGGTTCTTGTTATTGAACATAATCTTGATGTTTTAAAATCTGTCGATTATTTGATAGATATTGGACCTGAAGGCGGTGCTGATGGTGGCAAAGTTGTTGCATTTGGAACCCCTGAAGAGGTTGTTGAATCGCAAAATGGTTATACGGCCAAATATCTTAAAGATTATTTGTAAAAAACGTGAAATTTATTGATTTTCCAATGTTTTTATTATAAAAACTCTGTTTTTTGTGAAAAACACATAAAAGTTTAGTATTATGGTTTATGTATTTGCAAATAGTAATATTTAATATAAAATTATAGATTATTTGGGGAATTTAATTTGAACATTTGGAGTTTAATATGAATAATTTTTTAAATAAAATATTAAAAATTTTTATATTTTCAATATTTTTAAGTTCAAATATATTGGCTATTGGAAGCGATTATTCTGAGACAGAAATATCTCCAGACGAATCTTCTTCTGATAATAAACAAGATTATATTTTTCCTGATCAAATTACGCAAGATATACAAACATGGTACGGTCCTGCTATGACTGCACCAAGTTATGAAGAGATTGAAAAAAGAAATAAATCAGAACAATATGATGAAGATGATTCAGGTACAAAGCAAGATTATAAAAAACAAGTTGCGCTTTTTGAACAACGTAATCAACTACTTATAGATATAAAATTGTTGGAGCCGGTAGCAAAAATTTATTATCTTGATCGACGTTTATCGTATCAAATACGACAGGATAATTTTGAACAAATAGATATAAATGATCTTGGGTTAAATATTCTTGAAATTAATGATCTCTTACAGGATTTTACAAATTTATTTGTTTTAGATGAGCTCGTAGATTTTTCTTATAATAATAAATATTATCCGGATAGAGATGAAGAGCGTATTAATCCTATTTTAAAGTTAGTAGATATATTTATATATTTTATTAATTATTATCATGATTTTGATAGAGAATTATATATTGAAATTACAAAAGATTTTTTAAATAATTTAAAAGAATCTTATAACAGTTATTTAGAATATAACAATATTGATATTAGTCGTGATTATACTATGCTTTCGCAAATACCTGAATATATTCAAAATCTTGAACAAAATATTTTAAATTTGCAAAAAGATAATGATGTTTTAGTTGGTGAGCATGATGCTTTAATTTTGCAAATTATAGAATCTCTAAAAAAAAATTCTTATAATAATGCGTTTGATTATATGAAAAAATACAATAATACATATGGATATTTGCAAGGTTTTTCAGATCAAAATTTTGAATCTTTAATCTTGGATTTAATCAGAAATAATAAAATACAGAAACTTATAGATTGTATTTTTAATCAAATAATGCTTTCGGATGAAAACCAGAAAATTTTTAAATTGGATTTAGTTGATTTTTTACTAAAAATAGAAGAGACATTGGTTTATGAATATTCAAATTCTAATGATAAAGAAATAAAAAGACAGCTATATTCAAATATAAATAGTATTTTTGTGGCATTTTTAGATTACGACAAAGAAAATATTAATGAATTAAGAGAATTTATTGATGGTAATGTCTTTGATTTTGGTTCGGATGAAGGTTTTATGCCCTCAATATTGGAGCTTTTTTCTAACAATTACCTAGATGTTTTAATTGATAAATATAAGCTTTTAGTTCAAAAGTATATCGGATTGGTGGGTATATTGGATTTAACATCTTTTGACTGTTTAGGTCGGATTAGTAACATTGAAAATTTTGAATTTCAATTTGATGCTATTTTTAATTCCATATTTATACATGACTATGAAGTTGAAAAATCAAGAGATATATACTTAAAAATAGTAAGATTATATAAGGTTTCTTTTAAGCAAAAAGATTCTTTAGTAAATAAGGTTAATGATTTTGTAAAAGATTATAATTTCTTTCTTGATTTAAAAATTAATACGTCAAATAGTTATGAAAGAATCGATTCTTTAACATCAGAACGTTTTTTAATTGAATTACAAAAAGATTTAGATATTTTAATATTTAAATCAGTTTTAACTTTTTTTGAATATTTTATTCGTTATTATGAAAATAATAGTGAACGAAATTTGTTAGATAAAGATTTTGTTGAGTTTAAAAATACAGTAAGAAAAGATTTTGCTAAATTTAAAAATTTTAAATTTTAAATTCAAATGTACTTTGTAAATCGTCAATTCTACTAAATGCTACCTTTGGCCCAAAATGATCTTTTATGCTGTCAAAAATATCAATTAAAAGTAACTTACTTATAAAATTTTTCCATATTGTGTTAATGTCTTTATTTAGGATAACAGATAAATTTTCTGAATCTTTTTTTAGGTTAGGAAGTGTTGTGTCTTTCCAATCGCGTTTTATCCAATCACTACTAATTGTTTCTATATAAGATTCTTTTTGTGACTTAATTGTTTCAAAAATCGATTTTAAATCATTTTCGGATTCTGATATATTTTTCATACATATTTTAAAAAATTCTATTTGTATGGAAACAGATTGCTCACTTTGTTCTGTAATTCTGTCTGGTTCTTCATTCTTAAGATCTGTTATTTTTTGATTTGTCATATTTAAATATTCTTCAACGAATTTATCCAGTTTTTTATAAAGATTCTCAATTTGTTTTGTTATTGTAATTATTTTATTTTGAT
>JAHIKO010000011.1 GCA_018897535.1 Candidatus Dependentiae bacterium | reverse complement strand
AGCTTTTACATTATATTTTTTAAGAATGTCCAAAACAGCTGGGGTTACAATTGTATCGGGACCATCATCAAATGTTAGTGCTACCATTTTTTTTTCAGTTGACCCATTTATAAAAATAGTCTCCTTATTCGAATTAGCCAATTTTATAATTTTGTTTCGCCAATTATCTAATGCAAGTTGTTTTTCTTTGGGATAATTTTTAGAAATTCCTAATATATTATAATTTTCAGCATAAACATTTTGCAATAATAAAATTAAACAAAATAAAAAATATTTTTTCATAAAACTTCTTTCTTAAATTTGGTCTAAAGCAGCTACTTCTTTCCCACTCTACCCACTCTAACTTTACACATATCTTTCGAATTAAAATATTTGGTACAAATTTTATTAATATCTTCAAGTGTCATGCTTTGAACCTGATTCAATACTTTATTGTAATAATCAAAACCTAAATCAAAAGACTTTAATCTTGCATAAACCATTGCCAAAGCTTCATTACTTGCCGTAATATCAATAATATCTTTTAAATAACCTTGTTTTGAAGCATCAAGTTCATGCTGCAACACACCATCTTTTCCAATCTCATCAATAACCGATTTAAATAAATTTTCAGCCTTTTCTACATTTTCCAAATTTAAAATAGATGTAACATAATCAAATCCGTTAACTCTAGATGCTCCGGCAGCAAACATTCCACTCGCGGTATAAAACAGTCCTGTTTGTTCACGTAATTGAAATAATCTAGAACCTAAAGAACTAAATACTATAAAATCTAAAATTTTTACAGGCACATAATCGTCATGATAAATATCTATATTTGATGGTCGACCCATAATAAGCATTACTTGGTCGCGAAGCATAAACTGATCAACATTTAAATTTTTATCAAAATCTCCTGACTTTTTTTCTTCAACTAAAAACTTTTCACCATGCCATGAAGAAAAAATATTCCTAATTTTATTTTCAGTTTTATCCAAATCAAAATTTCCAACGATAGATAAAATCATATTTTGTGGCGTTACATATTTTTTGTGTAATTCTTTTAATTTTTTAATATCAACCGTTTTTATAATTTGAATGGCATCATCAAATGACCAATTAAATGGGTGATTTTTATAAATTAAATTCTTAAAAATCTTTAATCCCAAATCTTTCTGTGAATCTTTTCGTCTTTCATAAAGATCCAAAAGTATTTCTCTTAATTTTTCAAACTCGGATTCGGGAAAATCCGGTTTTGTTAATATATCTGCAAATCTGGATAAAACTGAATCAATATTTTTAGTTAAAGAGGATACAAAGCCCCCGGTAACATCAAAACTATAAGTTGCACCTAAATTTTCAAAAAAGTCGACATTCTGTTCTTTAGAAAAACCTGCAGCACCTTCCATTAAATAATTCATCATGAAATCAAGTAAAATACCCTCTTTGCTGTCGGCAAAAAATGCTGCTTGCTTAAATCGCAGTGATGCAGAAAATATTGGCCATGGCTGATTTTTGTGAATTAAAACGTTAAGTCCATTTTCTAATGTAAAATCTTTATCCGGTTTTGGAAATTCAAAACTTAATTTTTCAGGATTTTTAACCTTATTTACAAATGTTGGTGTCTCAAGAGGTGCCGTCCTTTGATGCTTGGCTAAAATAAGCTTATCCATCTCTTCAGATTTTTCTTTTAATTTTTGCCATGTAGATTTTTTATCTTCAGGTAACGGTAAAACTGAAATTTCATTTACAAAAAATGTATCCAAATAATTTTTAACAAATTCAACAATTTTATCCGAAGAAACTTTTGCATACCTGTTTACGCTTGCGAAAATATCGTATTCATCTTTAGTCGCAATAAAAGATTCAAGCCATTCATATGTAAAACTTTGCAAACTCTGCAATTGTTGAAAATGTTCACGTTCCCTTGTATTTACAACTTTTTCGATTTCACTTTTTTCTACACCGTTTTTTACAATATTGTTAAGCTCTTCGATTATTAATTTTTTACATATAGCTGATTTATTTTTTAAAGGCTCAACAATTATAAAAAACAAACCGGCATGCATTAATTGGTGACCAAATGCTGCAACTGACGCAGCAACTTTTTCTTTTTCAACCAAACGTTTATAAAGTCGACTACCCTCTCCGGTTCCAATTACGGATTCGACAACGGATACAAGTTCTTTACCTTTTGCATTAAGTCCGGGAATTAACCAATAAAAACCTTGTAATTCTTGAGTTACATCTTCATATAAAACGGTATTGTTTGTAGTTGAATTTGAAACAAGTTCAAAAACAGAACTTAAAGATTCGTCAAAATGTGAAATACCATCACCATTATCTAAGTTTGAAAAATTTTGTACGGCGATATTTTCAGCCTCATCAAGATCAATATCACCAACCATAAACAAAGTTGCGCGTTCAGGTTTATAATATTTTTTATAAAAAGCTTTTAAATTTTGAGCTGAAATATTTACAAGATCCTGTTTATAACCAATTACGGGTGCATGATACGGATGATTTGACGGAAATGTATTTCCAGTCGCAATCTCAATCATCTGCCTAAAATGGTTATCCTTCATCATTCTTAATTCTTGGATAACAGCTTTAAATTCTGATGCCAAATGCTCTGCATCAAATTTGGCATTTTGCATACATTCTGCAAGAATTTCAACAAATGGTTTCCAATTATTTTTATTAACTTCAAAATAGTAACTTGTTATGTCTTTTGATGTAAATGCATTAAAATCCGCTCCAAATTTTCTGGCAATGGCATCAATATCACCTTCTGCAAATTTATCGGTACCTTTAAATATCATGTGTTCAATTAAATGCGCAAGCCCACGTTCACCGGATTTTTCAACCCAAGAGCCAATATCATAGGCTATTTGCAATAAAACTTTTGGCGTTTGAGTTGTTTTAAAAATTAATACCGTAAAACCATTTTTTAAAACTACTTTTCTTATATTTGGAAAATCCATATTTGATTCAACTTTCATATTTAAATTTAAACTATCTTTTTTTATGCTACATGATTTTAACAAAAGAATTGAAGAAAAAACTATAAAAATAAATACCCACACAAGTTTATTTTTTAAAAAAACAAAATAACCATTCATAAATTCTCCTAAAAAAATAAATTCTGATATAATGTAAGCTTAACAAAAAAAACAAGATTTATACCATGCAAAATAATAATATAAAAATATTAATATTAAGAGTATCTGCAATAGGTGATGTAATACATACTTTACCTGCAATATTTTTATTAAAAAAAATGCTACCAACGGCAGATATAAGTTGGGTTGTACAAAAAAAAGCCGCTGATATTTTGGTTAATCAAAAATTTATAAAAAATTTGTATATTTTAAACGATAAATTTTTATATCCCAAAAATTTAAAAAGTACACTCAAAACAATAGTAAATTTAAGAAAAAATAAATGGGATTTTATTCTTGATTTTCAGGGGCTTTTAAAAACATCAAGTATAATTGCTTTTTTAACCGGCAAAAAATTCGGTTTTGACAAGCAAAATGCTAGAAGCAAATTTTCAACTTTTTTTACGCACAAACAAATAAACCCAAATTACAAAAATATAATAGAAAAAAATTTATCTTTAGTTACACATACTGCTTTTAATTTTAAAAATACAAAAAGTTGTCCAGCAATAGAGTCTATAAAACAAGATTTTAAATTAAATTATTCCAATCATGATACAAATTTTGTTGAATCATGGCTGATAAATAATAATATAAAAAATTTTATTTTACTTGCACCAAATACGACTTGGGAGTCAAAACATTGGCCGCAGGAAAATTGGATTGAGCTTGTAAAATTTTTACAAAAAAATTTAGTAAACTCTAAAATAGTTTTAACAGGTACACATTTTGGTAATCAGGCAAAAAATATTCTTAATTTTTGTAAAAATAATAATTTAAAAATTATTGAAACACCCAAATTCAATCTAATACAGATGGCAAAACTTATAGAAAAATCCAAATTATTACTGGCGCCCGATACGGGCCTTTTGCATTTGGCAGATTTTTTACAAAAAAATGCAATTGGCATCTTTGGACCAACCAAAGCTAAAATCCATGGTGCATATATAAATAAATTTAATATAGACAATGCAATTCAAATAGAATGTCCCCATTATTACGAAAAAACACATGGAAATACAAAAAATTCTAGTAAATCTAATAATTGTATGTATAAACTGAATGCTGAAACTTTGGGACGAAAAATTCTATATTTATTAGGGGACGAAAAATGAAAAAAGTTTTATTTTTTATTGCAAGTATATTCGCAATGAATATTTTTGCTCAAGAATCAGCTCAAGAAAAAAACAGTCTTGATATAAAAAAAGCTGTAGAAATTGCTTACAAAAATAGACCAAGTTTAAAAGCTTTAAAATTTGCAACCCAAAGTTACGCTTATGGTGAAAAAGTTGCAATTTCCGGATATTTGCCTCAGTTAACTTTATCTTCAGGTGAAAGTTTTGCATCCGGCTCAAAGGGGGCGCAAAATTCAACAACCATTGCAGCAAGTCAACTTATTTACAGCTTTGCAGGACCGGAGAGATTAAAACGTATTGCAAAAAAAGACACGGAAATTTCAAAATTAAATGAACTTAATCATGAAGATTTGGTTCGAAACGAAGTGGAAATATCTTTTTTACAGACTTGGTTATTACAAGAAAAAAAGAAGGCGATAGAATCTCTATCTTTTGCGGCAAAACAGACTATAAATAAATCAGAACACCAAGATAAATTAAGATTGTTGGGACAAAACGATTGGCTAAAAAATTCATCAACTTATGCAAGTAATATGGCAAGTGTTTATATGTATATTGATGATTTATCAAGTTCGCAAAGTCAACTTGAATATTTACTTGGCGATGATTTTAAAAAAGATAATAAAAATCCGGAACTTATTTGGGATTCAAAAGACGAAATTAATATAAAAGCGCTTGATTATTATCAAGACCTTGCACTGAAAAATAGAACCGAAATTCAAATGAAAAATAAAGAAATAGAGAAATATGAAGAATATGAAAAATATTATAAATATAATTATTTACCAAGTTTTAATCTTACAGGACAAGCCTCAAGGGCAGATCAAGTAAAAAGTAATAACATAGGCGTAAATCTAAGCTGGAATTTATTTGATGGCTCTTCAAATTATTACCAATCGCAACAAGCAAATGCCAGTAGATTGAAAGCATTACAAGAAAGAGAAAATTATATTCAAGAAATAAAATATAGTGTTGAAAGATCTTTTCATGATTTACTAAAATACAAAAAACAACTTACAGCCAAAGATGCAGCATTAATGCAAGCCGAAAACGAATATAATTTGGCAAAATTAAATTATAAAATCGGTAATATTTCCAAAGTTGATCTTGATAATTCCATGTACAATTGGGAAAATTCCAGATTTGATTGGCTTACCGCAAAAGTTAATGTTGCGATTAAACAAAGTGAACTGTTTTTTGCTTGCGGTTATCCTAAAAATATTTAATTGACTTTCAATAAAAGTTATTTAAATTCATACACTTATAGTGTTAATAATTATTTTTTTATTAAGGGTTATTCATGAATAATTTTAAAAAATTTATATGCTTAATAATTTTTGGCGTGATAACAACGCAGCAAGCATTTTCTGTTATCACGGATAAAGATATAAACAACACAAGAAGAGTTGTTGATTTAATCGCAATTTTTGATCAAGTAATTTTTAGCACATTGCCGGAACAATCTCGTACTTACATTAAAAAAGATATAAATACTAAAAAACTTAAATCTTTTTTAAGTAAACATAAATTCAATAAAATAAATGAAAAAATTTCTGTCGAATGTAACTTACCTGCAGTTTTAAACGAAACACTTGCTGCAGCAGTAAACGAGACTGATTACACGCAAGAAATAATTGATTTATTAAGTATTTTATCGCGTTCATGGGAATTTGCTAAAATTGATGATTCTACAGATAGTTGGTCCATAATTGATACAATAAAGAATATAAATCTTATCAAATACAATTCAATTAGTGCAAATAAAAGCATCAACGTTTTAAATAGCGCATTTCCAGTTATAGAAAGCATTATTACAAGAATTTTATCCAAAGCAATATTCATAAATGCATCAAATAAAATTTTTGAAAATAATACACTGGTAAGAAGAATATCAAATGTAATTTTATTAACTACAGCAGAAGCATTAGCTTTATATATCAAAAATAATGCTCAGATTAATCTTGAATTGAATAAAAATAAAGATAGCGAACAAACTGAAATTGAAACAAATTTTAAATGGCAGCACAAAAATTTTGACGCAAAAGAAATCTATTATTTAGTTCCAATATTTGTAAAAAATGCAATTACACAAGTTTTGGGTGAAGTTATTAACAAATTATTAATCGCATCGCCTGAAAAACAAAGACATGAATTATTTCAGACAATGGTTCAAGAAAATTTTAAAGAGTAATGCAAAGCGTTGACATTGTACTACAAAATTAGCTCCTATTTTTTTTATTAACAATAATTTCTGAATTATGTTATTTTTTTAAAAAAATTTAGGAGCACAAATGAAATTAAATAAATTCATTACACTTTTATCAATAATTATAATAATTGTATTTTTAACAAACTTCTTTTACAAAAAATATTTTAAAAAAGAAGTTATTCTACCATATAAAACAGTAAAATTGGATCAAAGAAATATACAGCAAACTATAGATTCAACAGGAACTCTTGAAATAAAAGACACTTTAAAAATAGGAAGTTTAATTCAGGGTACTGTAAAAAAGATTTTTGTAAAAGAAAATGATAAAGTTTCAAAAGGCCAACTGCTGGCACTTATAGATAACGGAAAAGACGATTCAGATGTATTACGCGCAAAAGGCGATCTGCAAAATATAGAAGCTCAATTAATTTATCAAGAAAAATATTTTGCACGTCAACAAGAATTATTTAAAGCCAATCAAATATCTCAAGATTTTTTTGAACAAGTCATAAAAGATCTCGATCAACTAAAAGCAAATAAATTAAGTGCACAAGCAACCTTAAAAAAATATGAAATTGAATATAATAATACAAAAATAACTGCACCTGAGGACGGTATTGTAATTGCAGTTGGCATTACGGAAGGTGAAGCTGTAACCGTAGATCTTGATGCAACCGTTTTATTTAAGATTGCAAAAGATTTAACAAAAATGGAAGCCGAACTTTATATAGACGAGAGTGAAATTGGACTGGTTGCAAAAAATCAAGAAGTAAAATTTAACGTTTCTACATATCCGGATAAAACTTTTAAGGGAATAATTACAGACGTAAGTTTTTCACCAGTAAGAATTGGTGGTGTACTTGCTTATAAGGCCTACCTATCAGTTGAAAATAAAGATATGTTATTGCGACCCGGAATGACGGTTAATGCAGAAATACGAATTGCAAAAGTAAAAAATTGTTTGGCAATAAATTCTCAAGCTTTTCAAATAAGCCATAAACTTATCGAAGCTATAGCAAAAACATCAAAATATAAAATAGAAAAAGCAGATAAAAATTTAATAAAAACATTAGATGCAAAATGCACAAAAACAGATTGCGTAAAAAGCGTTTGGGTTGTAAAAGATAAAGTATTTATAGAAACACCGACAATAATTGGAATAACGGATAATATCTATTACGAAATAAAGTCAGGATTAACTAAGTTTGATACAATAATTGTTGATGTGGAAGAAACAGATGAAATGTCCAAACTTTATTCAAAAATGTTTGAAAGTGCCGTTTAATTATGAATATAAAAGCTTTATTAAGAATATCTTTAAATTCAATAAGGCAACATAAAGGCAGATCGATTTTAACGATATTGGGAATAGTTGTTGGTATTGCAGCAATAATAACAACATTGGCAATTGGATATGGAGCCGAGTTAAAACTAAGACAAAAAATTTTAGGAATGGGAAAAAATTTTATATTTATTCAATCGGGAAAATTTCAAGAGGGAAAAACAAGCGAAAAACATAGGAAAAAAAATATTTACTTAGAAAAAAAAGACGTTGAAATTTTAAAAGAACAATGTCCGGCTATAGATAAAATTACGCCAACATTATTTTATAGAAATATAATTTCATACAAAAAAAATAATATTCACTCCGATATAAAATGTGGCAATCAAGACTATCTGGAAATAATAGATCGAAAAATTATAAAGGGTTCATATTATAACGAACAGCAATATCTAAAAAGTGCAAAAGTTATAGTACTTGGATATAAAGCGGCCAAAGATCTTTTTGGATTTTTAAATCCAATTGGCGAATCGGTTAAAATAAAAAATATTTATTTTAAAGTAATCGGAATTGTAGAAGAAATAAAAAATTTTTATGGAATTCAAGATCCTAATTATGATTGTTATATTCCATTAACAACAGTAGAAAAACAACTTTTTTTAGACACAAATAGATATATTCACGGAATAGGAATTTGCGCAAAAAATAAAGCCGATATGCCATATATAACAAGAATTTTAAAAAGAATTTTAAGATTCAAACATAGATTAAAAGATAATGAACCTGATGATTTTTCCGTTATTGATCAACAAGAAATTGTAAAAGCCGCCAAACAGTCTTCAAATATTTTAAATTTATTACTTTTGATAATCGCAACGATATCTTTATTTGTTGGTGGAATAGGCGTTATGAATATAATGCTAGTTTCAGTATCCGAACGTACACAAGAAATTGGAATTCGCATGGCAATAGGCGCCACTACTAAAAATATTTTGTATCAATTTTTAATAGAATCTATAACACTTTGCACAATAGGAGGAATTATCGGCATGGTAATAGGAATAACAACGCCATATGCTATAAATCATTTTACAAAATGGCTTGTTGTCCACAAACCGGGCTCAATTTTAATCTCTTTTGCAATAACAACATTAATAGGTTTAATTTTTGGATATTATCCGGCGAAAAAAGCTGCGAAACTTAATGTTGTTGATGCATTAAAAGAAACATAAATTTTCAAAATATTCTTTTTCAAAAAGTTTAGTGTTACTATTATCTTTTGACATATAAATTTTTATAAAAGAAAAGATAATATTATGAATAACAAAAAAATAATAATAATTACATCTACAGTTATAATCACTGTAGCACTAAGTATCTATTTTTTTAAAAAAAATCATCATGAAAAAAAAGCTTTATTTGAAACATCAACTCCAATAAGAAAAGATTTAACTCAATATGTAAATGCATCAGGAACATTAAGCGCTAAAGATGAAATAACAATAGGAAGTTTGGACGCGGGAAGAGTTGTTGAAATAAAGGCCGACGATAATGATTTTGTAAAAAAAGATCAGGTACTTGTAATTCTTGATGATGGTATAAATTATAGCGCTGTAAAAAAATTCAAAGCTGTAGTTGATGAAGCAAATGCAAACTTAGAATATTACAAAAATTTTTACGCAAGACAAACTGAATTATACAAAGCAAATCAAATTTCACAAGATCAGTTTGAACAATACACGCAACAATTAAAAGTTCTTGAAGCCAGAGTAATTCAAGCTATTGGAGAACTTGAAATGAGACAACAGGAATATGACAATTTATTTATAAAATCTCCGGCTGACGGAGTTGTAATTGCAAAAGAGGTTAATCTTGGACAAATGATAACTTCGAGATTTCAAGCAACAGTTCTTTATAAAATAGCAAAAGATTTGCACCATATGGAAGCAAAAGTTGATGTTGATGAAGCTGATGTTGGGCTTGTCAAAGATGGACAAGAAGCAACTTTTACTGTTGATGCATTTCCCAAGTTAAAATTTACAGCAAAAGTTGAACAAATTAGATATTTGGCAAAAATTGTAGATAATGTTGTAACCTATGCAACAATTTTAGATGTTGATAATCCTGACCTAACGCTACGACCGGGAATGACAACAAACGTTAATATAAAAGTAAAAGAATCTAAAAATGCACTTTGTGTAAAGAATAAATCGCTAAGAATAAATAGTTTGGTTTTGGAAAATGTGGCAAAAAAACTTGATTTTGAATTTATAAGAATTCCCGACACCGATGCAAAAACAGAAATCGATCATGTGTGGGTTTTAGACAATAATAAGTTTAAACAAATAGCTGTTGAAATAGGTTCAAAACATGGAACATATTCAGAAATTATATCAAAAGAGATTGATGATAATTCTCTAATTTTGACTTCCGTTGAAGATACTGAAAGAAACAATGATATGTTGGAACAAATTTTTAACAAACCGGGCTCTATAGGAAGTAAGAAAAAATGATAATTCTTGAAGCCAAAAATTTAAAAAAAATATATCAGATGGGAGAATCTGAAGTTCATGCTTTAAAAGATGTAAGCATTTCCATAGAAAAAGGTGAATTTGTTGCAATCACCGGTACATCGGGATCCGGAAAATCAACTTTAATGCATCTATTAGGTTGTCTTGATATTCCAACAGAGGGTGAATATCTAATTGATAATAAAAATGTTTCCACTATGAATCGCGACGAACTCGCTCATATAAGAAATGAAAAAATAGGATTTGTATTTCAAAAATTCTTTTTACTACCTGATCTTACGGCAACAGACAATGTAGCATTACCGCAACTGTATGCAGGAGTACCGGAAAATGAAGCGAGAGATAAAGCTAAAAAACTTTTAACTATGGTTGATCTTAATTCCAGACTGGATCATTATCCATACCAACTTTCCGGCGGCCAGCAACAAAGAGTTGCAGTTGCAAGATCTTTAATAAATGAGCCTGCTATAATTTTAGCCGACGAGCCTACCGGTAATTTGGACACGCAAACCGGTGATACAATTATGGAACTATTTTCAAAATTAAATAAAGAAAATAATGTAACAATAATTATAGTTACCCATGAATCTGAAATTGCACAAAAAACAAATCGCATAATTCAACTACTGGACGGCAAAATTATCTCTGATAAAAAAATAAGGTAAAAATAAATATGAATAGTTATCAGTTACTTTTAACCGCCTTAAGATCTTTAAATAAACATAAAATACGTTCACTATTAACAACACTTGGCATAATCGTTGGTATTATTTCCATTATTGCCGTTATGTCCATAGGTGAAGGCGCAAAATACAGGGTAAAAAAAGAGATAGAAGGTCTTGGAACAAATTTTATATTGGTAATCGGTGGAACTCCAAAAAGATTAATGGCACAACGAGGAGGCTCCGGAAACCTTACATTAAAAGAGCAAGATTATACTGCAATAATTAATGAATGCGATGGCGTTGCAATGGCATCACCGGGATTACAGGGAAGTCAAAAAGTATTATATGAAGGAAATAATTGGCAAACTCAACTTGGCGGAGTTAACCAAGATTACCTTGAAATTAGAAATTGGGCGCTTGAAAAAGGAGATTTTTTTGACAAAAATGCAGTAAAGTCAGGAAAAAAAGTTGCAGTTATAGGACAAACCGTAAAAAATGAAATATTTGGCAAAGAAAATCCTATAGGAAGAACGGTTAGAATTAAAAAAATCCCTTTTACTATAATAGGCGTACTGGCTGAACGAGGTAAATCGCCTGATGGCCGAGACGAAGACGATATTATATTTGTTCCGGTAAAAACCATGCAGAAAAAACTTATGGGAATCAAAACGGATAAATATGGAGCAATTATAATTTCTGCAAAAGATAAAGATTCTATGAATAAAACAGCGGATGAAATAAAATCAATACTCCGTCAAAGACATAACTTATTACCAACGGAAGAAGATGATTTTACAGTGTTTACTCAAGATGATATCTCAAAAGCGTCCGATGCTGCATCCGGTGTTTTAAATATTTTACTTTTAGTTATTGCATCAATTTCTTTAATTGTCGGTGGTATTGGAATTATGAATATCATGCTTGTAACGGTTACTGAACGAACCAAAGAAATAGGTATTCGAATGGCAATCGGAGCTACAACATCGGCAGTCTTAACTCAATTTGTTTTGGAAGCAATTATAATTTGCTTATTCGGCGGTCTTTTGGGAATTTTTTTTGGATCATCGATTGCTTATACTGTTGGACAAATTTTAGGCTGGCCAATATTTATATCACTAAAATCTATTGCAATCTCACTTTTTTCTGCAATAAGTATAGGGTTATTTTTTGGATATTATCCGGCTAAAAAAGCTTCTAGATTAAATGTTGTTGAAGCTTTATTGGAACAATAAAAATTGTTTATGAATATAAAAAATATAAAAAAAATATTTTCAATAACAATTTGCTTATTTTTATCTAAATCTCTTTTTGCAAATAAAATATCTTTTGATGAAGCTATTGAAAGACTAAAAAACAACGATCCAACTCTTACTATTTTATCTTTTTCATTCTATCTCCACGACTTCACCATGACCAAAGAACGTATTATTGAGCTAGCTAAAGTATTAGAAACAAATACATCTCTTACTAATTTATTATATCTTGCAGGCAACAATATTGGACCAGAAGGTGCCTTTGCATTAGCTAAAGCATTAGAAACAAATAAATCTCTTACTAATTTATATCTTTCATCCAATAATATTGGACCAACCGGTGCTATTGCATTAGCTAAAGCATTAGAAAAAAATACATCTCTTACTACTTTGGATCTTTATTATAACAGCATTGGACCAGAAGGTGACTTTGCATTAGCTAAAGCATTAGAAACAAATAAATCTCTTACTACTTTAGAACTTTCAAATAACAATCTTGGAAATAAAGGTGACTTTGCATTAGCTAAAGCATTAGAAACAAATAAATCTCTTACTAATTTATATCTTTCATGCAATAATATTGGACCAACCGGTGCTATTGCATTTGCTAAAGCATTAGAAATAAATAAATCTCTTACTACTTTAGATCTTGCAGTCAATAATATTGGACCAGCCGGTGCTATTGCACTAGCTAAAGCATTAGAAAAAAATACAACTCTTTCTACTTTATATCTACAATATAACAATATCGAAGACAAAGTCGCTGTTGCATTAACTAAAGCATTAAAAATAAATACTACTCTTACCGGTTTAAATCTTAGTAACAATAATATTCAAGACTACTCAATTTTATCCGAAATTAACTTTTATTTATCTCGAAACAAAAAAATCAAAGCAATTTATTCAAATAACATTGGAAATGAAAAAATCACTTTATATTTACCTGAAAGTTATGATTGTTGTAATGTTGGAGAACTTGAATTTGAACGACAAGCACTGACCTATGATAAAGGTTTAATGCAAAAACGATTGGGGCTAGACGAAGATGGGGTTGAGATATTTATTAAATCATTAATAACTGACTATGGTAATGATGAAATTTTTAAAGAAATAAAAAAATATAATAAACATAAGTCTAATTTTAAAACAAAAGAAGAAATTGAAGAAATAGAAAAATTTTGTGAATTTAAAAAAAATAAAATTGATTTTTTAAAGAAATTATTATTGTGGATTAATACTGGTGTAATTTATGATTTAGAAACAAAACAAAAAATAATAAACCTAATGAAAGATTTAAAACTTAATATTGAAGATAACGATAGGGAATTATTTGTAGGTGAATCTTTTGATGATTTATTAGTTGAATTGCATCGAGATGAAAAAAGTAAAGATTTTAAAATTAAGTACCAGGAGCAGAATTCACTCAATACTGTTGTATTTGTACACTCCTTTATTTTAGATTTAAAAACAAGATTATTCAAAGAATTTAAAGCAGCAATAAATGACGGTAATATTATTGACGATAAAACTAAAACTATCCCATATTATGGAGAATCCAGTCTTGATGCACTTAAAATTTTTATAAAATTTTTATACACAAATAATATTGAACTTAACAACGATGTTTTTAAAAAAGAGTTATTACTTGATTTATGGGATTTGGCTAATTT
>JAHIKO010000010.1 GCA_018897535.1 Candidatus Dependentiae bacterium | reverse complement strand
TTTGGATATTTATGCGCTTGCACATAGACGCGAAGCTCATAAAGCATTTTTAAAGCATGGAACCGATACTCAACCTTTAACTGCTTTAATTTTTAATAAAGCTGATTTTCCATTAAATCAAATATTTCCAAATTCTCAGGTTAATCCTGCAGGTGAATTTTATAATCCGTTTATGGATTTAATGACTATAAAACCCAGAGCTACCTATTATGAATGGGGAATGAATCTTGGTGCTCGTCTTGAATATCCTGTTTATAAAAATAGGGGTAGAATTGGACTTCGAATGAATATTCCATTCAGATCCATTGAAATGGAACGAGAAGATATTACATCACAAGTTGATGATCCAACCCAAGATTATATTCTTACGCGTGTTACAAAAGTTGGTAATTTTGTTGCTGGTCCAAAATATGAGAATTCTGTAGATGTATATGCTAAAGCTTATAATATAAATTTTATATCAAAATTATTTCAGGATCCATCCAGAAATCCTGCGTTGCAATTTGCAAATCAATCTGTAAAAGTTTTTGGTGTTGAAATTGCAAAAGATTTCAATACAAATGAAGGGCAATTTTTATCTACAATAAAACCAGTTGCCGGTGTAATTTTTAACGAATCAGGCAAAACCGTTCCAAATGAACCTAATTTTACAGACGCTCTTTGGGGTTATGTTGCCGCAAATGCTGCAGGTATTGCAATTGGTAATGATATTGCTTCCGGAGCTAATGGCGGTTATGGAGCCAGAGCTGGAAGCGGAACTTCACCGCTATCTGTTGATAAACGTTATAATTGGGCTTTTGATGCCGGTGATGATGTAAAAAAAGCTGCAGATAGTTTAAAATCTCGTCAAATTACTAACAATTTTTCCGCCCCGCTGGCTGCAGTTCCGGCAACAGAAATTATGAATGCGCCAAATATAGCTTTTTTTAGCAACGATAATGACACAATAACAAATGTTGATTATAGCAGCTGGATGGATGCAGGATATCCTACTTTAATGCCTGAAGAACTGGAAAAAAGTTGGTTGGTTTTGGGCTATAATAATGGTAATTTGGTTCCCGGAGCTAAGACAATTGCAGATGCAATTGATAATGCCGTTGCACTTTATGATGAAGATCCTTATGAATGGTTATTAAATAAAGGTGATTACGAATTTGAAACTCAAACTCGTACCGGGCTTGGTGACATAGACTTAGATCTCTTTTACGAACACATTTTTTCAGATGAATGGATAGCAGAACTTATGGTTGGAGTTAGATTTCCAACCGGAAGTGGTGATGATTATACTGAAAATCCTTACAAAGCTCATCTTGGAAATGGTGAACATTTCGAAATAAAACTTGGCGGAATGGGCGCTTGGAAACCTTTGGATTGGATGAACTTAAAATTAGATACATATGTATCTTTTGTTCTTGAAGGCAATGAAAAACGTTGCGCAGCATTTGAAGGAGCACAAATTAAAAATATGGGTCCAAGAGTTGATGCCGATGTTGATTGGACATATTTTGTTTTACGTTTGGATTCAACGTTATTCCATCCAAAAACAAATGACATTTCTGCAACTGTAGGTTACGAATTTTATTATAAAACAAAAGATAATATTCATTTTAAAGATAGAACAATTACTCCATGGTACGGAGATAAAACCGACGGTACCTCTTTGGCTGCAACAATTAATAGTGGACTTGCCGAAAAGAATACGGAAAGTATTGCACACAAACTTCGTGGCGAAGTTAGAATTCAAATTAATGAATGGTTTGAACTTGTTGGCGGCGGAGCGTTTACTTTTGCCGGTCAAAATATTCAAAGAGAACTTGATGCTCATGGTGGATTTAGCGTAAGATTCTAAAAGAATATAAAATAAAAAGCCCGATAATCTATCGGGCTTTTTTGTTAGTCTAAATTAATTTCTATATAAACTTTTTCATCAATTTTGTTTAAACCGGATTTTTCAAAAGCATTATTACTAAAAATAATTTCTTTAGCCTTAGTAATTCCTTTTAAAAGAACATCTTCTCTTTTTATAAGTTCAAGTAACTCTTTATCTTTTGAATTTATATTTAAACTTTCCAGTTCTGTTTTAAGTGATAACTGATTTTCAGTCTTAAATTTTCTTACTTGTGATATTAATTCTATTAATTTATTAAATAAATCGGCATCTTTTTTAAATTCAAAATTAAATCTTGAAAAATCAAATGTAATATTACTTAAACTGTTTATTTTTTCATGCGATTTATAAATACTTTGATAAAGTGTTTCTGTGATATGAGGTAAGAATGGTGAAAATAGTTCTAAAAGTCCAAAACCGACTTCATATAAAACAAATTTTGTATTTTGCAAACTTTTTTCATCATAATTACTTGGATTAAAAATTTGATCTTTTATAAGTTCTAAATAGTTATCGCAAAAATTATTCCAAAAGAATTTTTCAACTTCTTCAAGCGCTTGTGTGTAGTTATATTGATCAAAATAAAACTTATAACTTTTAACCGTAGTTGCAAAGTTTTGCAAAACCCATTTGGATAAGTTATCTAATTTTAATTCTGAAGTGTTAAATTTTTCATAAGACGCGAGATGATCTTTGAAAAATCTAAATGCATTCCAAAGTTTTGTAATCAATCTCTGGCCAATTTTCAATTGGTTTTCACTAAATGCCGTATCGGTTCCCAATTTGCCATTTGCCGACCAATATCTAATTACATCAGCCGGATAAGTTTCAAGTAACTTTTCAGGGCCGGGGACGTTACTGTTGCCTTTGGATTTTGAAATTTTTTCTTTTCCTGAAAGAACATGCCCTGAAATTACAATCTCTTTCCAAGGAATATCATTGTTATGATAGTAAGATTTAACTATTGTATAAAAAGCCCAAGTTCTAATTATATCATGAGCTTGAGGTCTCATGGACATAGGTATATTTAAATTGTTGGTGGCTGGCCTGCCAGCCGTCTTGTCCGTCGTAGCCTCGGCGAAGTCGGAAGCCTTGTGCGAAGGCTGGGGCCAGTTTGTATTAATTTGTGGTGTTATCGAAGATGTATTCCATGTGTCCATTATATCGGTATCACCTTTAATATTTGCGCTTGAACAGTTTGGACATTTTTCTTTAAAATTTGTTTCTTGCGGATCTATCGGTAAATCTTTTTCATCTGCTAAAATTACGTGACCGCAATCTTGGCAATGCCAGACCGGAAATGGTATTCCATAAAATCTTTGTCTTGAAATACACCAATCCCAGTTAAGATTTTCTACCCAGTCTTTATATCTGGCTTTCATGAACTCAGGTTTCCATTCAATTTTGTCGGCAAGGGCTAAAAATTCTTTTTTGTGATCTAAAATTTTTACAAACCATTGTTTTAAAATTAAATATTCTATCTCTTGTTTGCAACGTTCATGAACGCCAACGTTGTGAACTATCTTCTTTTGAGCTAAGAGTTTGCCGGAAACTTGAAGTAGTTCTAGAACTTTTTTACGAGCATCTTGAACTTTTAATCCTGAAAGAGGTCCTGTTTTTTCTGTCCAGATACCGTCAAAGCCGATAGCTTGAATAAATGGTAATTTATGCGTTTTGTACCAATAAATATCTGTTTGATCTCCGAATGTACAACACATTACAAGGCCGGTACCTTTTTGCATATCAACTTTGTCATCTTGCAAAATTGGCACTTCATGCCCAAATACAGGTACAATTGCTTTTTTGTTAAGTAATTTTTTGTATCTTGTATCTTGCGGATTAAAAAATAGCGCTACACATGCGGGTAAAAGTTCAGGTCTTGTTGTTGCAATTATTAACTTTTCGCCGTTGGCTGTTTCGAATTCAATATCGTTAAATGTGCTGGAAATTTCAGCATCATCCATTTCTGCTTGTGCTACAGTTGTTCTGCAGGTTGTGCAATACAAACTTGGTTCTTCTTTGCGGTAAATAAAGCCTTTATTATATAAATCTATAAAAGAATATTGAGATATCTTTCTTACTTTATCTTCGATGGTTGAATATATTTTTGTCCAATCGATGGAAAGTCCCATCTTTTTCCAAAGATTTTCAAATTCTTTTTCTACTTTTGCAGTTTCGGATAAACAAAGTTTTATAAATTCCGAACGTTTCATCATGTGGCCTTTTATGCCATGCTGTTTTTCTACAAATCTTTCCGTAGGTAATCCGTTATCGTCAAAACCCATTGGATAAAAGATGTTAAAGCCAAGAAGTCTTTTGTATCTGGCAATTATATCTGTGTGGGTGTAAGAAAAGATATGCCCTGTATGTAGAGTTCCCGACACTGTTGGAGGCGGAGTGTCTATGCTAAATGTTGGCTTTTTAGAATCTTCATCAAATTTATAAACTTGTTCTTTATCCCAAAGTTCTTGGGCTTCACGTTCA
The DNA here is from genome assembly GCA_018897535.1 of Candidatus Dependentiae bacterium. Classification (NCBI taxonomy): domain Bacteria; species Candidatus Babelota bacterium. The sequence continues at coordinate 21,961 of JAHIKO010000010.1, read as the reverse complement.
AATTTTATATGTTCGTAATGTTTATCCATCGAACTAATTCTTTCGAAATAAATTTTTTTGGGGGTGCCATCCCGGCCACCGATCCAGCCTTCGCATAAAGCTTCCTGCCGTCGCATAAAGCTACGACGGACAAGCCGGCGGACAGGTCCGGGATCCAGTCCATATTTACTTTTTTTATTATAGCAGCAGCTTATTTGTTGTCGAACCCCAAATTTTGTTCAAATCTTTCGCGTTGTTTTCTTGCTATTTCCATATCATGTTTATGCTCTGATATTTTTTGTTCAATTGCATTATTGACTACTTCTAAAGTTAAAACACCGTTGCCTAAATTGTAAGCACAAGTTCTAAATTCAGATATCAACTGCTCTATTTCACGACCTGAAAAACCATCTATTAATTTTGCCAGCTCAACTATAAATTCAGGATTAATTTCTTTTGGAATTTCTATAGACATATCAATTCTTTTTTTATCTATCAAAATTTTTCTTTTGTCGTTTATTATATATTTTTCAAAATATAGATTTAAAATTTTAATTCTTTCTTCCAAGCTGGGAAGATTAAATTGAATTTTTTTATTTATTCTGCTTAAAACTGCCGGATCAAGTTCATTTTCATAGTTTGTTGCAAAGACAAATATAATCTTTTTGCTACTTGTACCGGTTCTTGATAAAAAGGCATTTAATAAGTTTGTCTGGGCATTGGCCATTGTTCTGCGATCTCTTAAAAAAGAATCTGCTTCATCTATAAAAACTAAAAGACCTTTTTTGCTATTTTGGGCCCAGTCAAAAAGTTTGTGTAATTCAACAACGGCTTTACCATCTGCAAATTGTGAAAAATCAGCACCTGACATTATGGCATAATCTATTCCACATGCGTTGGACGCACTTTTTGCAGCCATTGTTTTACCTGTACCTGGTAAGCCATAAAATAGGATGTTGCTAAATGGAAGATCGTTTTCATAATTATTTTTTACTTCCATGGCAAAAGCGTCTAAAACGGCTTTGGTTTTTGGCTCCAAAATTACATTATTTAAATTAAATTCAGTTGGCTGTTTTTTAAAAACTGCGTTTGCAATAGATTTTTTTAATCCCAATCTGCTGGATTCTCTGACAAGTGTAGGCATGCCAATTTTTGAATCTAAATAATTAAAGCCAATTTTTCCGCCATAATATGCTGCTATCATTGCGGCGGTTGTTGCGGCTAAAAATGTTCCACCTCTTGTTAAAGTTTCTTTTGAAGTTAAGTTTTTTATTGCAGTTCTTATGCCTAAAATATATTTTACGGTTTCTGCTTTACGATCTTTTTCTTTTTCACCTTTTGTGTAAAGATGGTCTATTCCACCGCCTATAAGTTTGTTCATATTGCCAAAAGTTAAATTCTGAACATTATCAACTAGTTTTTTTAAATTTTCTTCTCTGACTTTATATGAAGCTAAAAGCCGTTCTTTTTCTTCTTGCAAACTTTTAATATAAGATTCTATTACTTCATGGCTTTCCATAAACTCAGTACGATATTTCCAGTAACCATCTTTAACTTCTATTTTTAAGTACGGCTTTTCTTTTGAGTTCCCATATTGTGCTTCACGTATTTTCTTGTCTACTTCTGTTATTTGCTCATTTAAGCTTTTTGTATTTTCTTCTATTGTGTTATCTATATCTTTGGCTATTTTTTCTCCAAAATCTGCAAAACCTTTACCTATTTTTTCAATTTTATCTTGATGTTTTGTTAAAAGTTCACCCAGAACGCTTGGCTTTTCGTCTGATTCTGAATCGTCATCATCTTTTTTTCCAACACCAAAAAGTTTTCCAATAGTTTTGAAAAAATCACTAAGGTCTTCAACTTTCTTTTTATCATTTTCACTCATTGGTATATTTCCAATGTTCATAGACTGAGTTGGTGGTGTGAAAAAGTTTAAAAAAATAATGGTGATTAATAGCTTTGATATTTTATGTTGCATAATTGTCTCCAAAGTATAATTTGTACGTATCATATATATTTTTTATCAATAAAATATATGCCGGTAACATTATTAAAAAATTTATTTGCTGATCTTTTGCATAATAAACAGAATTTTTTGTTTTTAACCAACTATAAAAAGATATTTTATGTGCATTGGAAAAAAAGCTTTTTATCTTATTTTCCACATCAATAAAAAGCTGATAATTTTGCTTAGTTTTTTGTGGGTATAATTTTGATAATTTATTATATTCACCTATTAAATTGATAAATTCATATATATTATTACCAATATATTCAACTTTTTTTTCGGTATAAAATCTATCAAAATTTTTTATCACGGAATTAAAGAGAAATAGTTCTTTTGCGAATGTAAAATAGTATGTGCCCAAAACGTCTGATATGGCATCAAATGCTTTTGGAGTAGTAGTTTTTTCAGGCTTTGTTATTTGATATAAAAATGCGACAATATTTAACATGCTTTTTGCTTCGATTAACAACCCTTGATTTCTAAATGATGGTCTATTTATAAAGAATTCAACTAAAGAAGAGACTTGTATTGGTTCTTTAAAGATAAATGCTATTATTGGATTTCTAAAAAGATTAATATTGAAATTTTTAAAATCGGGATGCAACAAATCATCGTAATTTACATATCTATCGTGATAAATTTTGTCTTTTATTAATCTTATTGCTTCGGCAAATGAAAAATATCTAACTATTGCCATTGGATTTTGCTTTAGCATTGTTAATAGCTTAATTTTTTTACTTTTTTCAAAATATTGGGTTAAATTTTTTTTTAATTTTTTTGTATCATCTATTTCAGTTTCATCTATTAATTCACATATTTGATCATTATTCTCAACGATTTGTTTTATTTCCAAATCTGCATATATGTTGTTAAATTCTTTAAAAAATAATCTATCGTTTATAATATCTGCAATAATAAAAAATAATCTTATTATGTCATCACCATAAAGACCTATTTTTAGTGGTCTGAAGAATGTTACCTGTTCAATTTCTCTTTCTGTAAGTTTTGCTTCTTTAGTATTTCCCGCCAATTCTGCTAAAAAATCAACAATTTTGTGTAATTCTATTTTAAATTCATAAATACTGAATTCACCTAATTGTTTACTTCTAAAATTATTTAATTTTGAAAAAATTGATTCAGAATTATCTTCTTTATAGCTTTTATATTCTTCTTCTATACCTTTTGTTAAATCATTGTAGTTTTTTTGAAATGCTGAAATAAATGCACTCATGCCCTTTATTTCAGATTCAACATTTTTTATTTCGTCTGAATATTCGTTTTGTGCATTTATCAAACAAAAACTTGTTGCAAAAAAGATAAAAAATAAAAATAATGCTAATTTTTTTCTGCTAAAATGCAAAAAATGCATATGATGTTTTCCTATTTAAAAACCCCTCAAAATAAAGATATAAGTTAACAAAAGTGGCTTATTAGTCAAATTATGATTTTATTGAAATATTCAATAAACTAAATAAAATTACACAGAATCTAAGTTTTTAATGAAAAGTTTTTATGAAGCTATTTAAATCATTGATTTTATTACTTATTTTGGGTTTATTTCCGACACGAGAAATTAAAACCAATATTTCGTTGGATCAAAGAAATGTAAAAATTTCGGTTGCTCTTGGTCTTTTTGCAATTTCTCTGGCAAGATTTTACCTGGCAAATTATATTGAATTTGCAGATGAAAATGAAACAAAAAAGGCGAGCTTTAAAAAAACAAAAATGTTTTATCTCTTTTTAGATTCAGTTGTATCTGGTGTTAGATTAACCCATGGTTCACTATTGGAAATTGGAATTTTATTAAATAACAGCATCTTTTTTCTAATAGATCAGTTTGATAGAGAAATAAATAATTTGAATCAAAATGATAAAGATAGTTTAGAAAAAAGAGAAGATTTAAAAAAAGATATATCTCAAAATAAAAAGGATATGATTAAAGTTATCAAAAAATTGCTACTTGTTACAGATATGTTTTTTTTTCTTGCTGAACTTTCTGAAAAAGAAAGGCAAGATGAAAAAATGTTGGCATTTACAGGTTCGTTTATTAATACGTTATCAAGATGTGTAGATGTTGAATCTTATAATGTTAATTTAGTTGCAGCTTTTATGGAAAGTGTCATTTTTGTTTTAAGTACGGCATCTTATTGGAAATACTTTTTTAATAAAAATAAATTTAATAATAATTATGATAATAAAAAAACATATAATACATCAAATGAAAATGACTCTTTAATTAAACAAGCGCGATTGTTAACATTATTGGATGTCTATAGACTTATACTTAACTTACCGGATGATTCAAGTAAAGAAATTATTAATAAAAAGATAAAATATCTCACACTCAAAATACATCCCGATAAGGTCAAAAAAGAAGATAAACTTATTGCAACAAAAGCATTTGCTGCTCTAAATTCGGTAAAAGAATATTTGGATGGTGGTGCGTTTAATAGAAGATTGGTTGAGGATATTGAGGTAAGGCGTTTTTTTGTAAAAATTAATAATCAAATATTGAATGAGTTGCGTACTAAATATAAAAAAGAAGAAATATAAAGGTTAAGCATTATAAAGAAAACATATTAACGATAATTTGTTTGTTGGTCAATTTTAAAAAATTTTGTTAAATCAAAAGTTATAAATTTAACTCAAAATACATTAATTCATATTTATAATTTGACTATTAGATTTATTTTGATTAAAAATATTCTTATTTTTGTGAAAAATTAATTTTTTATTTTATTAAATAGGATATTTATGAAAAGTGTAAAAAAAATTTTAACTACAATGATGTTTATTCTATTTACAAGCCAATCTGCTTTTGCATTACAAAAATCAAGTTATGATTCGCAAGGATTAAGTGTTGCTGATTATATTGATTTGGGACTTATTGGAGCCGATGTAGCAAGATTCTTTGCTGCAGTATATTCAGATAAATTTTATAGAGGTGAAAATCAAAAAGGCTTTAATATAGCTTGGAAAAGTTATTTAGTACTCGATGCCATTGATTGTCTTTTAAAGCCTGATATTACATCTAGAGGTATATTGGCGTACGATATTTATAGTTTATTTAAGAATAAAAATGTTGTATCAGAGTTTTCAGATGATATTGATATAACTCCGGCACTGAATCTTAAAGGGATTAAATTACAAACGTTTTTAATTTGGCTTAAAAATGTTTTATTTTTGATGGATTCTACATTTTCTATTGTAGATAAACTTACATTTCCTTTGCAATCAAAAATTTCATATGTCTCTTATGGAGCGAATGTTTTTAACGGTTATGGTATTTTGAGTTCTAAAGTTATTGATCAAGAAACAAAAATTGATGTTTTTGAAGGTATGAATTATAGTTTAAAAAATATGGCTGAATTTTTAAGAAAAGAGTTTAGTGGTCTTTCCTATGCTGATATTTCAGTAATTTTTAAAATATTGGCAAGATCTATTGATACAAAAAATTGTAAAATTGTTTCAAAAAAGGGTATAGCTTTTGTCTTATTGCCAATTTTAGGGGCTTTTTTAAAAAATTATTATAATCCACAATTAGCGGATGAAATTGAAGGAAATGTGCAAAGAGGTTTGTCGTATCTTTGTGTTGCTAAAAAAAATCTCTTTAGTTGGACAAATATTTTGGGTATTAAAACTAAAAAAGATGCCAAAAATTTTAATACGTATCAAAGTGAATATTTTACCTATGAAAAGATTAATTTTGAGGATATTTGCAATAGTATGATTAACGATATAGAAAAATATAACACATATAACGATACTATTAAAAATAAGGCGATTTCAAAGATCAACAGGTTTAAAGATGCATTTAAAGAAATGATTAAAGATGATGAATATGATTTCATTACTGCCTATAATAAATGGCTTGCAGGTAAGACAAAAACATTTGAATATAAAGCATGGAAAGGTTCAACCTGTGAATATAAAGAAATATCCTATGATACATTAATTGCTGATAAAGATGTTTATAAATATATTAAAGAGATAAATGAGCTAAAAAATAAAGAAGAAGAAAAATTCTAGAATGAAGTGCGACATCTATTCTGGTATACTCCAGAAAAAAAACAAAAAATTAGCTTCTAAAAAAAATTAAATATTCACAGATAAAATCAACAAAACACGGTGCCTGCAAAACACCGTGTTTTGTTTTAGACCGCTATTTCTTTGAGCAACCCAACAGCATCATTTTTAACCCCCAAATGTGGTGGGTTTGAAATTAAGTCGTTAAGAACTTTTAAAGATTCTTGTTTATTATTTGTCTCGATTAAACATTTGGCTATGTGTAGCTTTGCATATGGAAAGGTTTGTACGTCATGTTCACATTGTTTAAATAATGGCAATGCCGTTTTAAAATCACGTAAATTAATCAATGCTTGCGCCAAATTATATGCCGCAACTAAATTGTTTGTATCTTTTTTATAAATAAGCTCAAAATTATTTGTAGCATTTTTATAATCTCTTTTTAAATAATAAATATTAGCCAGTTGCGTTAAAGTGTCTAAAAAGTTTGAATCTTGTGCTTTTATAGTTTCAAAGCTTTTTATGGCCTCATCAAGTTTATTTAATTTTAAAGCCATTTTTGCATGTTGATAGTAAAATTGTAATGTTTGATAATTTCCAATTAAAGCCTTTTCATAAGAATCAAAAGCAAGCTCAAGCATATTTTGTTGTTCGTACATAAAGCCTTTATTAAAATGGGCTCGGCTGTAATAAGGTCTGTGTTTAAGTGCAAGATCAAAACAGATTTCAGCTTCTTTGTAATTTTTTTTAATAAGATGTAATGATCCCAAATTAAGATACATTTCAGGATGGAATTCACTCATATTTATTGCTTTGGCATATTGTTCCATAGCCAGATCATATTGATTTTTTGCCTGATAGTGAAAAGCAAGATTGATTATGGGCTCTGCATAATTTGGATCTATAACACAAGCTTTTTTGTAAACTTCTATAGCTTCATCAATTCTTTTTGCATCCGAAAGCGCTACGCCATAATTGTTCCATAAATTTGCTTTATTTGGTGCATTTTTTACAGCATGTTGCCAATAAGAAAGTTCATTTTGCCAAATTTTATTTTGAAATTTACTTGAAAAACCGGAAATTATTATTAAAAAAAATAATAAAGTGTAATGTACAATATGCTTTTCAAAAATTACAAAATTTTTTATGTAACTGGCTGCTTTTTCGAGTAAATAAAATAATATAACGGCAAGTAAAAATATTATTCCGAAACTTGAAATATATGTTTTGTAATCACAAACAAGTTCCGTTGATGGAATAAATGAAGCCCTTGGAAGAACACCTATAAAAAACCAAGCTATACCAAAACTAAAAAAATTTGCCTGATTTTTTATAAAAGCTATTAATGCAAGTAAAATTATTAATACAATAGCAATAAACGGGTATATGAAATCAGGTTGATATATATTTTTTGTAAGTACATATCCATAGTCAAAGGCCAATGGTTTTGGAATTACATATATTCTCATGTAATGTAATAAAACCTTAAATTGAGAAATAAAATAATTGCCGGATTCTATTTTTTGACCGTGTGATTCGGTTAAAATATTCCCTCTGTTATTTGAAATTGGATTTTTAATTATTTGTGTTGAAAATTGAACCGGTTTAAAACCCAATTGATAAAGTGTTCCAAATACAGATATAAAAATTAATGCATGAACCGGAATTCTATGTTTTAAATTTTTTAAATTACCCTGGGCAATAAAAGATATATCAATTAATAAAATTAAAAACGGCAATGTAATTACAATCTCTTTTGTACCGGCAGAAAATATTGCACTAATAATGGCTAGAAAATATAAAAAATATTTTAGGTATTTATTTTTTTGATATGCAGCATAAATAAACAATATGGCTGTTAATACAACAAAAAATAAAACCAGGCCTTCCAGGCTCATTTGTGTAATATAGGTTACCGTTTGAGTTTGTGCCGGATGTAACAAAAATAATAAACTTGAAAAAGTACTTATTAAATAACAATTTTTTTTCAAAAAAGAATCTTGGTTTAGGTTGGATAAAAGTTTTATTAATATGAAAAAAATTATAATTCCAATTGTTATGTGTAAGGTTAAATTAAAGATTCTGAACGCTGTTGGATTTTCTCCGTAAAATTTATAGATTACTGAATGTAAAAATCTGGAAATCCACCTTGAATATGCAAAAAATATTCCGTGCAAAAAATTTCCTTTTATTATATGAAAATTTTCAATTATCGTTGGCATATCGTCATAAATAAAAGGAAATTTTAATGTTGATAAATAAAATAAAAAAGTAATTATTGAAAGTATTATTGGTGTAAAAATTTTTTGTGTTAATGAGATTTTTGTACTCATATTAATACTCCAAATAACAAATTAAGCTTTTTTATTTGTTTTATTCTCTTTTTCATCTTTCGGTTTTGCTTGTGCCAATATATTTTTCAAATCACCCATTTTAATACTACCATTTCCTGATTTTATAGTTCTTTGCAATTCAATCTGGGCTTTTTGATTTCTTATAGCTTGCTTAAAATCATCGGGTGCTTGTGCTTTTAATAACTCTTCAAGATATTTATCAACTTCTGCCGTTCTGTTTAAACTTTCAAGGCATGCTACGGCACGTAAATGTGCTTGACCCGGAGCGTTTGGCATAGATAACACTTTTTGAAATACAACTAAAGCTTTTTCAAATTCTTTTTTTGATAAATAAGTTTCTGCCAAATTATATGCATATCTTCCATCGACAGGATTTTCAGATACCAAACTTGCATATATCTTTTCAGCTTCATCAAATCTTTTTAACATGTAATAAGAGTTTGCAAGGTTAAATTGAACGGCTTGTTCTTTTACGCCAAGTGATATTATTTTTTCAAAAGCATATGCAGCATCTTCATATTTTTGCAATCTTATACTTAATTGTCCTAGTGTGAAAAACCCTTCGGGTGTATCAAGATCGCCTTCTGTTGCTTTTTTAAAAAATGTCCAAGCTGTTTGTTCATCAGATTTTTCCATGTAAAGCCGGCCTTTGTTATAGTATGCTTTGCCATAATATGGACGAAGTTCTATTGCTTTATTTAAAAATTCTTCAGATTTAACATAATCTTTTTTACTCAAATATAGTGTCCCAATATTATTGTATGCTTCAGGATAATTTGGGTTAATTAATAAAGCCATATTTAGCGCTTCTATTGCTTTATCTATTTCATTTTTCATTGAATAAGCAACGGCAATATTACTTAATGGATCCGAATAATACCTATCCAAAGATATTGCTTTTTGATAATGTTTTATGGCTTTATCAACTTTGCCGCATTCAGAAAGTGCAACTCCGTAATTATTGTGTCCTCTGGCTTTTAATGGTGCTTTTTTTACTATATCATGCCAAAATTCTTCTGCTGTTCTCCATACTGTATTTCTATTATACGTTGCAGTTCCTACCGGTATTAAAAAAATTAGTAATACTGCAATTTGGGCAAATTGTAAGAATTGAACCTTTATGTTTCTTATTTGACTTGCGATAAATATGGCAACATAAACAAGCGCTGATGCAAGTAAAAATAACCAACCAATAGATGCCAAATAAGTTTTATAGTCGCATAAAAGTTCCGGTGATGGAATTATAGTTGTTCTTGGTGCAATTGTTATAAAAAACCATGATAATCCAAAGACCAATAAACTATTTTTTTTATTAATTATTGAATAAATTATAAAAATAACGATTGCAAATAATACTAAAAATGGAAAAAATGAATCGGCTGAAAAAAATCCTGTACTTAGCTTCCAGTCGTACTCTACGCTTATTCCAAATGGAACTATAAATATCCAGAGATAGTGTAAAATTACTTTAAATTCTGAAATTAAAAATTCCAACGGTTTTATGACATCTTGCGCATGGTTTGTTAAAATATTGCCTCGATTATTTGCTGTTACCATTTTTAATGATACTGCACGTGTGAAAAAACTAAAATCCATATACTTTGAAAAATAAAAAAGATAAAAAAAAGCGGCAAATCCAAGATGATAAAATATTCTGGTTTTAAAATCTGACCAGTTGCTTTTTGATATAAAAAACCAATCACACAAAAATAGTAAAATTGGAGTTATAACTATTATTTCTTTCGAGCCAAATGATAGTATCGAAATTACTGCGCTTAAAATAAACAGAGCTGTCTTTAAAATTTTATTATTTGTTAAAAGTGCATTAACTAAAATTAACAGGTTGGCAAGAATAAGCATGGATGCAAGCCCTTCAAGTCTTCCCTGAATGATATAAGATACGGTTTGGGTTTGTACCGGATGTAATAAAAATAGCCCCGATGTGGCAAAAGCTATTAAAATTGAATTCTTGTAAAAGAAAGATGTTTTTTCAAGTTTGTTTAAAAGAGTTAAGAGTAAATAAAAAAGTAAAATTCCTGCAGTTATATGTATAAAAAGATTAAATAGTCTGTAATAAAATGGGTTGAATCGATCCATTTCGTAGTTTATTCTGTTTAACCAATCTACAATCCATCTGGAGCAAAAAAAACGAGTTAAAGGATTATCGTTTCTAATCGCAAATTTTTTTGTGATATTTGCAAGATCGTCAAATTGAAATGGATATTTTAATGATGGATAATAAAATAAAAATGTGGTTATCGTTAATATGGCTGCAGATATATGTTTTTGAATAAAATTAAATAAATTTTTATTCTTCATAGCTTCTCCTTGTCTTTTAAAACTCTATTTTCATATTTTTTAAAATATTAGATATAAAATTTCTATATGTCGAATAAAAAATTATACTATTTGACCCTGCAATTATAATAATCTAATATTTTAGATATTTAACTTAAGGGGTATTTGATTATGTTTGATAATAAGATTTTGGAATTGTTTAGTGTTTTGGCCATAATATTTCCGGCTTTTTTATTAATTTTTACATTTAGAGGTTTTTTTAAAGCCTTGATTGCAAAAATTTTGGGCGATTCTACGGCGAGCGATAATGGATTTTTATCGTTAAATCCATTTGTACATATAGATATAGTAGGCTTTTTATCTATATTGTTTGTAGTTTTTTTTCTAGGGGGACTACTTTCCGGATATGTACCATTGGTATTGCTTTTTTTAGTTATTATTTTGGTTGGAGCTCGGTTTACTATACCGGTTCCAATTAATGAGAATAAGTTTAAATATTATAAACTTGGTCTTTTATTTATGACGATTTTAGTTCCGGCGCTAAGTTTTTTGATAGCATTAATTTTTATGTATTGCATAAAGTATTTCCCAATAAGTTTGGTGCCAAAATATGTTTATACATCTTTTATAGATATTTTTAAGACAATCATGGAGTTTTCAATATTTTTTGGTGTTTTGGATTTAATTCCGTTGCCTCCATTTGATGGCGGTAGAATTATAAAATTTTTATTACCAATAAAATATGAATGGGTTTATTATTGGCTAGAAAAATATTCGTTTTTTATTTTTTTAATTGTGTTTTTTATGCCGGTAGTTAGTAACTATTTTTTTGGAATGGTGCATATATTAACTTTTTTCGTAAAATATTTTTTAACTATTTTGGTTTTTTAAATATTTTGAAAGATTAAAATGAATAAAGATTTAAAAAAAAGTTTGGAAGTTTTAAAATCTGGAACAGTTCAAATTTTACCTGAAGCCGATTTTTTAAAGAAATTGCAAAGTGGTAAAAAATTAAAAATTAAATTTGGTGCAGATCCAACGGCACCCGACCTTCATTTGGGTCATGTTGTTGTTTTTAACAAATTAAGACAATTTCAAGATTTGGGACACGAAGCTATATTTTTGATTGGTGATTTTACAGCATTGATTGGAGATCCTTCAGGAAAATCAAAAACTCGACCACCTTTAACTGAGAAAGAAGTTGAAAAAAATGCAAAAACCTATTTGGAGCAGGTTGGTAAAATACTTGATATAAATAAAACTACGGTTGTGTATAACTCTCAATGGTTGTCCAAATTTAAATTTGATGATGTGTTAAAGTTGGCCGGAAAAGTTACAGTTGCAAGAATTATAGAACGAGAAGATTTTGCTAAGCGATTATCAGAAAATAGTCCAATTGGAATGCATGAACTTTTTTATCCTTTAATGCAGGGCTATGATTCTGTTGAACTGCATGCCGATGTTGAACTTGGCGGAACAGATCAGACGTTTAATCTTTTAATGGGGCGCTTTTTGCAAGAGCAGGTTGGTCAAGAGCCTCAAGTTATAATGACAATGCCTTTACTTGAAGGACTTGATGGCGTTAAAAAAATGTCTAAAAGTCTTGGAAATTATGTAGGACTTTGGGAAGCTCCGGATATTGCATATGGAAAGTTGATGTCAGTTTCTGACGAGTTAATGTTTAAATATTATTTATTATTATTAAACAAAACGGAATCAGAAATAAAAACTATAAAAGAAGACGTTTTGAGCGGTTCTGTGCATCCTATGAAACTTAAAAAACAGATGGCCTATGATATTTTATCTAAATATTGGTCACAAAATGATGCTAAATTTGGCCAAGAAAAATTTGAAGCTCTTTTTCAAAAAAAAGATTATTCACAAGCAACAGAAGTTCAATTGAAAAAAGATTTTAAAAATCCTGTTTGGATAGTTGATTTGTTAAAAGAGTTAAAAGCGGTTGCAAGTTCTTCAGATGCAAAAAGATTGATTGAATCGGGTGCAGTTTTAATTGATAATCAAGAAATAAAAGAATTTAAAGCTGAAGTTTATTGGAAATCCGGTTTGACTATAAAAGTTGGAAAACATAAGTTTTTTAAAATTAAATAGCATGCTTTTGTAGCTGTTTATATTTTAAAATATTCAAATTACTTGCTTTTTATTTAGATAATTCAGTAATAATACTCTAAAGGATAAAGGAGAGTTTTATGAAAGATTGTTGTAATATTAAGTATTTATTATTATTCATGGCAATTCTAGTCGGATTGTTTTTTGTTTTCAAGAAAAAGTTTTTCAAGAAAATACGTTTTAATAAAACGATTATATCAAAAGTTGTTTCAGCCAAAGATAAAGAAATTTTAAAATTATTAAATAAAGCTTTAGCTGACGAGTGGCTTGCTTATTATCAATATTGGGTTGGCTCAAAAATTGTTAAAGGCGAATTTTCCAAAGAAGCAGTTGTTGAAATGGTACAGCATGCATCTGATGAAAAACGTCATGCCGATATGCTAACTGAACATATATTAAAATTAGGCGGTATACCTATTTTAGATTTTTATAAATTAGAGGATATTTCCGGGTGCGGTTATACTACGCCACCGGCTTTGGGCGATATCAAAATTATTTTAGAACAAAATATTGAAGGTGAGCGTTGTGCTATAAAATTTTATAAGAATTTTTTAACCCAATTGAACGAAAATTATCAAGCATTAAAAAAAGATATAGAGACGATTTTAAAAGATGAAGAGGAACACGAAGTTGATTTAAATGATATTTTGAAAAATATAATTGAGTAAAAATAAAATTATAAGGGGTGTATTTTACGGTGAGGGGTATGGGGATGAAAAAGTTAAAAATTTTTCTAGTTTTAATATTAGTTTATTGTAATATTTTTAGCATGTCAGATGTTGGTGAAAATCCTGAAGTTAACAAAGACCCTGAGCTTGTTATATTGCGCAGAAGCCAGACGCGAAAACTTTCAGATATATTAAAAGAGCGCGATCTAGATAAAAAATCTAAAAAACGAATTGAGCAACTGTTGGGTGAAGATATTTCAGAGCAACCTGAAATAGATCGTGTATTGAATATTTTGTTTGGTGAGTAAAATTAACTGTTAATTTTATTAATTTTTTCCAAAATTTGGTACTTAGCTTTTTTAGTATTAATTTTAATTTGCCACCAATTTTTTCCTGCATATTTTTCAATAAAATCAAAATCTTGCTGTTTTAATTTTGGAAAATCTTCATATCCGCCAAATTTGTACCAAATACCAATTATTTTAATGCCAAATTGATTTAATGAACTTACAACATCTTGTACATTATCTAATCTATTATCAATAAATATTACTTTTTCCGGTTTATAATTAATTTTGTTAAAAAATTTTATTATTACAGAACCCTTTTGAGTTGCTTTTGTAAAATTTTTACCACGAATTAAATATAAAATATTGTTTTCATACCCATAGCCGTATTGATTTTTTACCGGGGCTTCTTCTATTGTTTTATCATAAATGGATATTTTATTTAAATTTATTCCGGCATCACTTAAATTATTTGATGTAAATTTTCTGACTTTCCACTCTCTTGCTGTAAAAGCCATTGTTTTGATATTTTTTTCGTGAAGAGAGTTTATAAAATCAGAAATATTTTTTTCCATTGGAATATAGCTTATATTTTGTTCAATTAGATTCCAAAGTAATACCATTTTTTCATTAACTATTGGACGTAAATATTCTTTAAATTCTTTTATTATAAATTCGTTGTTATCATATTCAGGTTTTTTTGCTTTAATACTTTTGATTATTTGATATATATTTTCGTTATAATAGTGATCAGTTATATAATCGCTCATTAGTCTATATAAACTTGAATTTATTGGATTATCATTTGTATCTATTTTTAAATTTTCTTTTAAAAGAGTTAAGTCTATATCAAAAACAATTAAATCATTTTGATCCGCATATTTTGCTACATCTTTTATTGTATTGGATATAATTATGCCATCAGATGTTTTAATCTCTTTATGTATTCTGTTAAATAGCCCAAAATAATTGCATCCGCAAGTTGTTAAAAGTAGTATAAATAAAATTGGTTTTAGAAATATATATTTAGATATTCTTATTTTGTTTGGCTTCATTAAAAACTCCCCTCAAATATTTTTAATATATTACTTTTTATTTTGGTATTGGCCTGCCAGCCGTAGCTCGTTAGAGCGTAGGTTGGTGGAGAGAGTGAGATTCGAACTCACGGTTCCGGAATTAACCGGAACAACCGCTTTCGAGGCGGCCGCTTTCGACCACTCAGCCATCTCTCCACAACATAAGTTTAATTTATATTTTTTTTAATAAAATTACAAAGCTCTACATAAAATAAACCTAAATTAATAATACTTTTTAACTTATTTATAAAAATAATTGATTTAAATTTTAATAAGTCATAACATTATCAAAGTTTTGAAAAAGATTGAGAATTACTGTATTTTTGATACAAATAGAAACTTGACGATTAGTAAATTATTTTATTAAATAAAAAAACTTTTTGTTGTTAGGAGAAGAATGAAAACACTTAATACCAGAGCCATAGTGCTTGCGGCAGGTAAATCTTCAAGATTTAAGACAAATAGAAGTAAGTTACTTTATTCAGTTTGTGGCCAGCCAATGATTCTGTACACGATAAAGTTATTAAAAAATTTAGGTATTTCTACAACAGTTGTTGTTGGTTATCAAGCTGATGAGATTAAAAAATTGATTAAAGATTCTGCGTTTAAAGTTGATTTTATTTCTCAAAAAGAGCTTTTAGGTACCGGAAATGCTGTAGGCATAACTAAAAAAACATGGGATAAAGACAATATATTGGTTATGAATGGTGATGGTCCATTGTTAACTGAAGAAATAATTGAAGAACTTCTTTATTCTCATAATAACAGCGGTGCAGTTGTAACATTTTTATCTTCACATTCTATGAACCCTGAAGGTTATGGCCGAGTTATTCGCGACGGAAAGCATGTATCTATAATTGAAGAGCGAAATCTTACGGATGAACAAAAATTTGTAACATTGATAAATAGCGGAATTTATTTATTTAAAAAGAAATTTTTACAAGACAATATAGATAATATTCAGTTGGATTCTATTAAAAAAGAATACTATCTTACGGATTTGGTAAAAATGGCAAGTGATCAAGCATTAAAAGTTAAAACCATTCCTGTGCCTTATGATAATGTTCGTGGTGTTAATACTTTAGAAGAGCTTTGGGCTGTAGAACAAATAAAAAGATCTCAAATAATAAAGCATTGGATGACCCAAGGTGTTCGTTTTGAGCTTGCACAAAGCATTCATATAGACTGGGATGTTGAAATTGGAATTGGATCTTATATTGGAACCGGAGTTCATATAATTAGGGGCACAAAAATAGGTTCTAATTGTACAATCAATGCTTTTTGCATAATAGATAACTGCCAGATTGATGATAATAGTTATATTCATTCACATACTGTTGTTCAAGATAGTAAAATTGGTAAAAACAGTCATGTTGGTCCATTTGCAAGACTTCGAAATAATGTTGTGATTGGTAATAATGTCAATATCGGAAATTTTGTAGAAATAAAAAACAGTGAAATTGCAGATGATTCAAGTGCAAAACATTTAACATACCTTGGCGATTCTACAATTGGTAAAAATGTAAATATTGGTGCCGGAACCATTACTTGTAATTATGATGGTGTGAATAAACATAGAACCGAGATAAAAGATGGTGTATTTATTGGAAGTAATAATACTTTAGTGGCTCCCGTTGTAATAGAAAAAGACGCATATACTGCTGCAGGTTCCACTATTACAAAAGATGTTCCCAAGGAAAGTTTGGCAATAGCAAGAGCCAGACAGGAAAATAAAGTTGGATATGCAAAAAAACTAAAAAACAAAAATAAAAAAGAAACTGAAAGTTCTGTTTCAAGTTCAGTTCATAAAGAAAAAAGATCTAAACTTAATTTTGTAGGAGCCGTGAAGCCTAAGAGCGCACAGAATTTATGATTAAATTTTTTCATACTGCCGATATACATTTAGGTGTTGAAAATTACGGCAAAATAGATATTAAGACGGGAAATCATTCCCGTCTTTTAGATTTTAGGGATAGTCTTAAAAATATTGTTGATGCTGCAATTAAAGAAAAAATAGATTTCTTTTTATTTTGTGGCGATGCATATAAAACGGCATTTCCAACGCCAACTCAACAAAAACTATTTATGATTGAATTATTTAGATTGCAAGAAGCCGGGATTCCGGTCATCTCGGTTGTTGGAAATCATGATCATCCATTAAGTTTTGGAAAATCCAATTCTTTGGATGTTCTTGATTATTTACCATTAAATGGTTTACATGTTTTTTCAAAACCCGGAATTTTAAAACTTGAAACAAAAAGTGGGCCTATACAGATAGTTGGAATTCCATGGCCAACAAGAAATAATTTAATAACCGATAAAAATTTTCATTTAAAAAATTATAAAGAAATTACGGACTATTTATCTAAAGCCGTATATGAAATAATTTTGAATTTGTCGGAACAATTGGATAAGAATATTCCGGCAATTTTGGCTGGGCACTTAACAGTTTCTTCCGGAATATTTTCCGGATCTGAAAAATGTGCGATTTTTGGTAATGATCCTATGTTTTTACCGTCACAACTAGCTTTAAATTGTTTTGATTATGTTGCACTTGGCCATTTGCATAGATTTCAAAATTTAAATTCACATGGGTATCCGGCAGTTGTTTATTCCGGTTCAATAGAACGAATAGATTTTGGTGAACGAAAAGAAGAAAAGGGTTTTTGCAAAGTTTTTATAGATGAAAAACTAGATGATAAAAGATGCTCTTTTGAATTTGTAAAACTTAAGATAAGATCGATGATTCAAATTGAAGTTGAATTGAATGATAATTCTGATTATACCGAGCAAATAGTTGAAAATATTAAACGGCATGATATTCAAGATGCTATAATTAAAATTGTTTATCATGTGCCGGACGGTAAAAAAGATAATGTTGATTTACAAGTGATTCAAGCTGCGTGTCAAAGTGCAATTAGTCTTGCATCTATTGTTCCTGTGCGAAAAAATATAAAAAGAGATCTTAGAACTGAATTAAATGTGGATATGAATTTGGATATGCTTTTAGATAAATATCTTGAGACTAAAAATATTTCCGGGCAACAAAAAGATAATTTAGTTGCAAAAGCTAAAGAATTATATTTAGAATTTAATTCAAAACAAGCTGAACAGAGTCAAGAAAAAATATAAATTTTTGGGGTGTAAAATTTATGAAATTAATATTAACAAATACTTTAACAAGAAAAAAAGAATCATTTGTGCCATTAAAAGATAAAAATGTAGGTATGTATGTGTGCGGTGTTACACCATATGCAGATTCGCATATTGGCCATGGCAGATGTTATGTTAATTTTGATATTTTATTCAGATTATTAAAATTTTTACAATATGATGTAACATATGTTCGAAATATTACAGATATAGACGACAAGCTTATAAATAAAGCTAAAGAAGAGACTGGTAATATTCTTGATTATTTGCAAATTTCACAAAAATACACAAAAAATTTTTGGAATGACATGCAGGAATTAAATAATTTAAAACCTACATATGAACCTAAAGTTACAGAAAACATACAAGAAATTATTAAATTTATTTCAAGTTTAATAGAAAAAAAACATGCATATGTTTTAGGAGCAGATGTATATTTTGATGTTTTATCGTTTGAAAAATATGGAAAACTTTCAGGAAAAAAGCTTGAAGATTTAAAATTGGGTTCTCGTATTGAAGTTGATGAACGAAAAAAACATCCTGCAGATTTTGTTCTTTGGAAGGGTAATGGCGAAAAGCTTTTTTGGGAATCACCATGGGGCTATGGCCGTCCCGGATGGCATATTGAATGCTCCGTAATGGCTCAAAAGTATTTAGGGCAAACTTTAGATATTCATGGTGGCGGTATGGATTTAATTTTTCCTCACCATGAAAATGAAGTTGCTCAGTCTGAAGCTCATAACTTAAATGTATTATCAAAATATTGGATTCACAATGCATTTATAAATGTAAATAAAGAAAAGATGTCCAAATCTTTAGGTAATTTTTTTACGCTAAAAACAGTTTTTCAAAAATTTGATCCTATGATTTTACGTTTTTATTTTTTACAACATCATTATAGAACACCAATAGAGTTTACTTTGCAAAGTTTAAATGCTGCAAAAGCGGCATATGAAAAACTTGTAGTTGTTTTTGAAAACGTAAATATTTTGAAAGAGATTACAATTTCTGACTGTGAATCAAATTCTTTATTATCAGAAATGCTATCAGCTTTATGTGATGATCTTAATACTCCAAAATTTCTTGGAATTTTATTTGAAAATTTATCTAAGATAAAAGAATCTCAAGATTTGGCAGTATTGGTTAAAACTTTCGTGAACGCTGTTGTTGGTTTAAAATTAGACGCTGTTTGTGAAAAATTTGAAATTACGCCTGAGATTGAAGATCTTATTAAAAAACGAGAACAGGCAAGAATTGATAAAAATTGGGCTTTAGCAGATGAAATTAGGGGACAGCTTTTAAAGTTGGGCTATGAAGTTCAGGATAAAAAAATAAAATAAAAAAAGTATTTTTAAGGGAGAGTTTATTTTATGAAGAATTTTTTTAATTTTTTTTTATTTATATTTTTGTTTTTAATGCCATCCATTAGTTTTGCCATGATACCATCTCCATCCAGTTTAGAAATTTATGTCTGTGCTTGGCCAGATGATAATGATATTGATGGAATTATTTACGTTTGTGACAATAATTTAATTGATAGGATTAATTCTATTGATCCGGTTACAAATTTAACGCCATTACAATTTTTGGTTATAAAATTCAGACAATTTCCAGATCAATCTTTATTTTGTATAGAAAAATTGAAATCTTTAGGTGTAAATATTCTGCATAAAGGAAATCAGACATGGTCTCCATTGGAAAGAACTTTGGAAAAACAAAATTGGAATTTGGCAAATATATTTTTACAAGATTTTTCTATGAGAGTAGAGCCAATTATTTTAACTAAATTTTTAGATATAGAAGTTGCCATTAAAGATGGATATGAGCATATTGTTAAATTTTTGGTTTTGAATAGAAAATATGGGTTTGATAAGCTTTTGGATTTATATAAATATGCTCAGGATACTTATAATAAATATCGTGAAAAAAAAGGTTCAAAAAATTTTAATCAAAATTTATATATTTCTTATATAGGAATTTATAGCTTTTTATATAAGCAACTTGAATTATTATCTTTTGAAAATGTTAATAATAAAGCAAATGCCAATAATGCTAATTTTGATTTAAAACCGTTAAATTTTGATATAAAAACTCTTAAATAGCTTTCAACCACATAATAATTTCTTGTTCGATATTATTTTCAGGTTGTTTGCCGCCGCCTTGAATTAAAGTGTTGCTGCCGCCACCTTTAAGACCAAATTTTGCAAGTATATCTTTTGAAAATAATTTTAAATCAATTTGTTTTTCAAAATTTTTACTTACATATCCGAAGAAAGAAATTTGATCCGGTGTTTTAAAATTTGTGTTTACTATGAAATAAAAACCCTGAGCTTTTGTTTCTATTGATTCACATATTTCTTTAAATTGAGCTGAATCAAAATCTTGAAGATTTAAAAACAAAAATGGGATTTTACCGACATGTTTTACTTGGTTTTGCCACTCAGGAATTTGGGCTTTTAATATTTGTTTTTTAAGCTGTTTGATCTGTGAATTTAAATTATCCATATTCTCAGTTTGTTTTTCAATTGCAGTAAGAATTTGTTCAGGTTTAACTTTAAATTTCTCTACAAGAGTTTTTATTGTATCAAAACTACTTTGAAAAGTTTCTATAGCCTTAGGTCCTGTTATACCTGTAATACGTCTTACTCCGGAAGATAATGCTACATCACTTTCTATTTTAAATAATCCTATATCTCCGGTGCTATTAACATGCGTTCCTCCGCAAAGCTCAGCCGAAAATCCCGGTACCTGAACAACTCGAACTTGTTCAGGATTATATTTTTCACCAAAAAGGGCTGTTACACCGGCTTTTTTTGCTTCTTGTAAAGTTGTATAAAAAATATTTAATTTTATATTTTCTTGTATTTTTTGATTTACAATATTTTCTATTTTTTCTGCATCTTGTTTTGATATTGCATTGTTACTTGTATAGTCAAATCTAAAAAAATCACTATTTACAAGAGAACCGGCTTGTTGAATATGTTTACCCAATATTTGTACGAGTGCCGCTTGTAATAAGTGAGTAGCTGTATGATTTTTTGCCGTATTTGATCTTGAATAATAATCAACTATGCATTTTACTTTATCGCCAAGTTTTAGATTTGCATTTTTAATTTTTACAGCAATGGCCGGATTTTGAGTATTAACTGATTTATAAAATTCTTCTATTTCATAAATCTTATTATCTATGTTTAACCAACCTTTATCACTTATTTGTCCGCCGGATTCAACGTAAAAAGGTGATTCTTTAGTTATTATCCAGCTAAAATCTTTTTCTTTTAAAATAAAATTTATTTCTGATTCAAGTTCTAATTTTTCATAACCTAAAAATTTTGTATTTATATCTTCAGGTATATCTAAAACTATAATTTTATCTTTTGATTTTTTCCCGGATTGTTCTTGCTGCTTTTTCATTTCTTCATTAAAGCCTGACATATCAAGTGTAAAATCTTGTTCATTTGCAATAACTTTTGTTAGCTCGGATGGAAATCCATAAGTGTCATATAATTTGAAAACTTGTTCTCCGGACAAATAATTTTTATTATTTTTTTTGTTTTCTTCAATATATTTTTCAAGAATAACTTTTCCGGATTTTAGATTTTCACTAAATTTTGCAATCTCATCGTCAAGCGTTGCCAATATTAATTTTTCATTATCTTTTAATTCTTTATAAATTAAAGAAAAATAACTTATAAATTCTTTGGATAAACTTGAGAATAATTTTGGGTTATCTGAAAGTTTTTGCGCAAATAGAGCCGCTCTGCGAATTATTTTTCTCAAAACATAACCTCGACCTTCATTTGAAGGCAAGCAACCGTCGGCGATTAAAAGTGAACTGGATCTAACATGATCACATAGAACATGAAATGCAGCTTTAGTATTTTTATCTGATTTGTCATAAGAAAGTTTTGTTAAATTTTCGATTTTTTTAATTATTGGCGCAAAAATTTCCGTTTGAAAAACAGAGTCTTTTTTTTTGTAAAAT
>JAHIKO010000009.1 GCA_018897535.1 Candidatus Dependentiae bacterium | reverse complement strand
TTCTTTATAATGTTCTTCCAAATATTGTAAAGGTATCTGTTCTTTTTTAAATCCGGGCAAAATGGTTTCTTTTTGAAAAACAATTAACGTTTGTGAATAAAGAGAGTTTACTGTTTGAGCATCAACTATAATTTCGGCTCTCCAAATATTAGTTGATATTTTTTGAATTATAAAATTTAATTTACTATTTTTTTCAACAATCTCCGGCATGATATTCTCCCTTTTTATTTTTCTGATTATTTTTCAGAGTATATAATTATAGTGGGAAGGTAAATTGTTAGGTCAAGTTTTTTGAAAAACTTTAAAATAGTAGGTAATTTTTTTGATTTTAAAAATAGATTTTATTTAGATTGCTTTTTGTGTGTCCTGCCATACGACTTGTCCGCCGAAGCCTAGGCGAAGTCGGAAGCCTTGTGCGTAGTATGGTGCAAGAGGGGGGACTCGAACCCCCATCCTATTTCTAGGGCTGGCTCCTAAGGCCAGTGCGTCTACCAGTTTCGCCACCCTTGCAATAAATCTAACGCGGCTTAAACGCTGCAGAATCTTTCCTAAATTTTTTTGTCATCCTGAATTTATTTCAGGATCCAGTCCTATAATATATGAATTTTTCAATTTCTGGATGCTGAAACAAGTTCAGCATGACAAGACTTTTTGCAATAAAATTTACAATTTATGCTTGTCATTATCAACTCGGCCATAGGACTTGTCCGCTTTTGGCCCTCTTACTGGCCTGCCAGCCGAAGCCTCGTGCGTAGGCTGGTGGGTCGCCAGGGACTCGAACCCTGAACCTGCAGATTAAGAGTCTGTTGCTCTACCAATTGAGCTAGCAACCCATCTAAAGACATATTACCAAAAGTTGTAAGAAATTAAAGAACTAAAAATAATTAAGTTTCATAGCTTTGCGAACTTCTTGCATTGTTTGACCGGCTTTAACTTTTGCCTTTTCAGTTCCTGCTCTTACTATATTTTCAATATAAGAGATATCTTTTGCAAAATGTTGTCTACGTTCTCTTATTGGTTTTAAAAGTTCCTGTAATATTTCGTTTAAATATTTTTTTACTTTAACATCACCAAGCCCACCTTTTTGATAGTGTTCTTTCATTTCATCAACTGTTTTTTTGTCAGATGCAAAATAGTCCAGATAAGTAAATACAGTGTTACCTTCTATTTTACCGGGATCTTCTACTTTTAAATGAGTAGGATCTGTGAACATGCTCATGATTTTTTTTTGTAGCGTGTCGGCATCGTCTGATAAATATATTGCATTACCCAAAGATTTTCCCATCTTTGCTTGACCATCTATTCCGGGCAATCTTCCGGCATCCTTTGGAACTAACGCCTCGGCTTCAACGAAAATTGGTTCATATGTGCTATTGAATTTTCTTACTATTTCATTTGTTTGTTCTATCATTGGAAGTTGATCTTGACCTACAGGAACTAAATTTGCTTTAAATAACGTAATGTCGGCGGCTTGGCTTATTGGATAAACAAAAAAACCAACGGGAACTCCGGAGCCGAAATTTTTTTGTTTAATTTCAGTTTTTACTGTTGGATTTCTTTGTAGTCTTGGAACAGTTACTAAATTCATGAAATAAAATGTCAATTCTGTTAATTCCGGAACTTGTGATTGAATAAAAATTGTGCTTACTTTTGGGTCTATTCCTACTGCCAAATAATCAAGCGTTACTTCTATTATATTTTGCTTAAGAATCTCTGGGCGTTCGGCATTATCTGTTAGCGCTTGCAAATCTGCAATTAAAATAAATTGTTCATACTCGTTTTGTAGTTTTACTCTGTTTGATAAAGAACCAACATAATGGCCTAAGTGAAGTTTGCCGGTTGGTCTGTCACCGGTAAGAATTATTTTTTTCTGCATAAAATTTTTACCTCTTTTTATTTTATAAATATTTTTTAATATAACAAAACATGATAGTTTTTGGCAGTTTTATTTTTATGAATTGACCGTTTGGTATT
The DNA here is from genome assembly GCA_018897535.1 of Candidatus Dependentiae bacterium. Taxonomy (NCBI): domain Bacteria; species Candidatus Babelota bacterium. The sequence continues at coordinate 24,697 of JAHIKO010000009.1, read as the reverse complement.
TATTTGTTCTAATAATTGCCTGTATTTTAAAAAAAATGTTTATAAGGTTTGTATGAAAAATTTATATAAAATATTATTTGTTTTATCATATTTTTTATTTTTAGATTTATTTTCTATGTCACCAAATTCGCGTTTAATAAAAAATATTTTAGATAAATATAAAGTTACTGATGTTAATAAATTTATTGATTCTGATTTGACACCAATTATTATGGCATCTGCCAAAGGCAATTGGGATGATATAGATATTTTATTAAAGAACGGTGCTGATATAGAAATTGTATCCAAAACTGGTGAAACAACTGCATTAATAGAGGCTTGTATTTTTGAACATTATGATATAGCAAGATCTTTATTGGCTGCTTTTAAAAAACAGGTTGAAGATAAATATAACGAAGATAAATATAACAAAGAGATCAAAAATATTGTTATTCAAAAATTTATAAATCAATTGAATAAAAAAGAATATTCAGCGCTATCTGGTTTGTGCCAGAATTTTAAAGATTTCAGTGATGATGAAAATTTAAACGAAGCTAAGAGGTTTGTGTTTAGAGAGCTTTTAGTGCTAGGTGGAGATTTTAGTGTTTTAGACCCAATATCTGAGAAAAATTTATTGATGTTACTTGTTACTAATGATGATTTTAAAATGGCGGAGATTTTATTGGAACACCTGAAAAAAATCTATTCGCCTCAAGATGAAAATTTACAAAATAAAAATTTAGATGAAAGGTTATTAAGATTTGTCAATTTTAGAGATCATAATGGACAAACTGCATTATTTTATGCGTGTGCAAACGGTGATTTGGAAATGGTAACGTTGCTTTGTGATTATGGCGCTGAAATAGATGTAGAAGATAATTTGGGATTAACTCCTTTACATTTAGCATGTTGTTTTTGGGATGTTGAAATTGTAGATTATTTAATTAATAAACTAAAAGAAATGTATCCTAACAATGATGATTTATTAAATAATTTTATTGACAAAAAAACTAAGGGAACATGTGAAATTTCGTCGCGTGATTTGTTAAAAAGAAGAGGTTATGATTTATTGTAAATTTAAAATAGGTTGTTTTTTTAGATGAATATGCAAATAAGATTATGAGGGGATTATTATGATTGGTTATTTGAATAAGCCTAATAGATTATTTTTTGTATTAAATGTTTTGGGATTTTTTTTAGTATTTAATACTTTAAGTTCCATGGACAACAAATTTTTTCTATTTGGGTTGGAAAGAGACTTTAATAATATTGTTGGCATTTATAAATTTGGAGATTTAGATAAAGTTAAAGAGCATTTGGAAAATAAAATAGGTTTAGAAAAAATTAATATATTTTTAAATGAAGGAAAACAAACTTTATTGATGATTGCTGCAAGCGGTGGAAATTATGATGTTGTAAAATATTTGGTTGAAAATGGTGCGGATTTTAAGATCAAAGATATATATGGAAATGCAGCTTTGCAATATGCTATTAATTGTTGCCCAAAAAAAGGTTATGTTGAAAAAAAATTAGCAAAATTTGAAAATTACTTATTTAAATACGGTGACGATTATATCGAAACAGAGATAGAAAAAAAGCGATCTGATTTACAAAAAGAGTTTGAAGATCAAGTCTCATCTTATAAAGAGGTGATTGAATTTTTGCTCCAAAGAATTCATGCACAGAGTGATCGCGATTATTTGTTAAATGGAGATCATTGGGGGCTAGGTGCCGAGTTAGATTAAAATTTTGTTTTTTAAATATAAATTTTATTTTATGTTATTATGAAAAATAAAATTTATAAATTTATTAAAAGATAACTTTTATGGACTCCCCAATAGAATTATTAAATTTACAAGAAACTCAAGAAGATAGGGTTCTCACATTTGAACCTGAAACGTTTGATCAATATTTGGGACAGGAAGAAATAAAATCTAAACTAAAGGTTTATGTTACGGCGTGTAATTTGCGTAAAGAAAACCTAGATCACATTTTGCTTTTTGGTCCGCCCGGTCTTGGAAAAACAACTTTGGCAAAAGTTATAGCTAAAGAATTAGGTGCAACTTTTAGAATTACAAGTGCCCCTGTTTTGGAAAGAAGCGGAGATCTTGTTGCCATTTTATCCAATTTACAAGAACGTGAAATTTTATTCATAGATGAAATTCACAGATTACCTAAAAATGTTGAAGAAATTTTATATAGTGCAATGGAAAATTTTGCAGTTGATATGATAATTGGCCAAGGTGCCGGTGCAAAATCAATTAGACTGCCATTAAAGTCATTTACATTAATCGGAGCTACAACGAGAACCTCGTTGATTTCTGGCCCATTGCAAACCAGATTTGGAATAGTGGAACGACTGGACTTTTATGATTCAGAAAGTTTGGCAGAAATCGTTAAACAAAATGCAAATTTTTTGAATGTCCCAATTTTGCCTGAAGCGACATTTGAAATTGGCAAGCGGGCTCGCGGAACACCTAGGATAGTAAAAAGAATTTTTAGGCGTGTGCGAGATTTTGCCCAGGTTAAGGGCTATGAAGTTATAAATAAAGAAATAGTTGATATAGCATTAAACTTTCTGGATATAGATGAAGACGGTCTCAATAAACTTGACCGCAAAGTTTTGGCTCATATTATTAAAGATTTTGATGGCGGTCCGGTGGGACTTGATACCCTGGCGGCTATGACGGGTGAGGATAGGGATAGTCTTGAAGATGTTTGTGAGCCATATTTGATTCGAATGGGGCTTTTGCAAAAGACGACCAGGGGTAGACAAATTAATCCTAAGAAATATTTGTCTTTAAGAAAAAAGTTACTGGGTGAAAATATCATAGAACAAAAAGCCATATTTTAGCGTTTTTTAATCAAAATATCTCATTTATAGTTGATTCGTTTTTTTTCAAAAATTTTATTTGTTATTCTTGATTAATGGTTATAAATCGAGAATTTTTACAAAAATGGGGTTTTAAATGAATTTTTTCGTTAATTTGTTAAAAAAAATATGTAAATATCTGACTATTTTAATTTTTTTATTCTATTCAACATCTATTTTTTCAGAATCCAGTTTACGGGAAGAATTAAGAAGTGCTATTTATTTTGGAAATGTTTCATTAGTTTCCAAATTAATTGGTAAGGGTGTGAATATTAATGAAAATGATTCTTATGGGAGGTCACCATTAATTCAAGCCATACTAATGAATAATGTTAATATGGTTAAACTTATTGTTGATAATGGGGCTGAATTGAATAATTCTTATTATTTTAGCAAGACTCCGCTTATAGAAGCTATATGTATAGGTAATTCTGAAATTGTTGAATATTTGATTAAAAAAGGGGCATTGGTTCATTTGGTGGATAAATCGAATAAAAGTCCTATTGAATATGCAGCTGAATATGGTCGTGTTGATATTGCTGAGCTTCTAGTCAATTCAAATATAAATGCAATTAATAGTAGTAGGTCTATAAGAAGTTCTTTGATTTTAGCTGTAGCAAAAGGTCATGGATCTATTGTTGATTTATTAATAAAGAGATTTTTTATTAATAAAAAATTTTTGGAAAATATTAAATTTTCTGATGGTAAAAATCTTTTATTTGCGGCTATAGATTGTGGGAAAAAAGAAATAGTATCTTCTTTAATATCCGCCGGAGCAGATTTAGAAAATATTGATATAAATGGCTGGTCACCGTTAAAGGCGGCAATTTATTTAAATAACAAAGATATTATTAAAATGCTTCTTGAAAATGGAGTAAATGCAAATGGTAACGATAATAATAAAGTACCTTCGCCATTGATTTGTGCTCTTATATATTTTGACAAACGTTACGTAAAAGATGTGGTTAGTTTACTAATAAAGCATGGTGCTAATGTTAATGGCAATAAAAATTATAAGGTTAAGCCTTTATATTTATCGATAGTAAATGATTTGATCGATGTTGCAAAATTATTGATATCCAGTGGTGCTGATTTGAACGCATATTCTTTTGATAATAGTACGACAGCTTTACATAATGCCACTATATTTAATAAATTAGAATTTGTTAATTTATTAATAAATTCTGGAGCAGATGTAAACATTAAAGATAATAGAGGTTTTACGCCTTTAGATTATGCTGAAGGAGAAGTTTTTAATATATTGACTTTGCATGGTGCGTGTACCGGTGAAGAGTTAATTAGTTGGTGGGATAGATTTATTTTGACTATAAATGAATTTATTTCAAATTTAAAAAAGGCTATAATTAACATTGTAAATTGTAAAAATCACTAATTATTTTATAAAGAGGATTCTTTTGTGCAAAAATTAAAAAAATTATTATTACTCAGTTTGGTATTTTTTGTCGAATTTAATTTAAAAAATCTGTGGGCACAAGAGTTTGAGATAAATCAGAATTGTGATTTTTATTCTTGGGTTGATGTTCAAAAAAGATCAAAAAATGCTGTAGTTCAAATTTTTACTTATAAAGATATTTTTAATTGGGTTGTGCCATGCCAAATGCCTGAGCAAGTATCGTCTGCAGGATCCGGTTTTTTTATAGATGATCAAGGTTATATTGCTACAAATTATCATGTTATTAATGAAGCTGTTGTTATAAAAATTCAAATTCCTGAATTTGGTCAAAAGCGTTTTAGTGTAGATATTGTTGGAGCATGTCCATACATGGATTTAGCACTATTAAAACTCTCAAAAGACGATTTTAATTTCATTAAAGATCATTCAGGAAAAATTAGTTTTTTAACATTTGGTGATTCCGATAAAATTTCAAGTGCTCAATCTGTTATGGCTTTAGGCTTTCCATTTGGTGAAATGCATATAAAAAGTACTAATGGACTTATTAGCAGTAAGGTTAGTAATGGCCTTATCCAAATTTCTGCACCAATAAATCCCGGAAATTCAGGCGGACCAACACTTGATGTTAATGGAAATGTTGTTGGAATTAATAAAAGTGGTAAAGATGATGCTCAAAATACCAATTTTATGATTCCATCAAATATAGCAAAAAAAATTCTTGAAAGGCTTAGAAGTAATAAGTTTTTAAGAAACCCTTTTGGGGTTGGTATTTTTAACAATTTCTGGAAAACTACTTTGGATACTTTAACATACCTAAATAATTCAAATATTACCGGTATTATTGTTAGTAAAGTTTTTGAAAATTCAATATTGAAATCGTTGGGAATCGAACAGTATGATATTTTTAGTGAAATAAATGGTTATAAACTGGATAATTACGCTGATTTAAATATTGATAATATGGAAGATTATACAAATATTTTGGCATATCTTTGTACATTTTTAGTAGGAGATGAAATAGATTTGGTTTTTTATAGAAATGGTCAAAAACTTGAAAAGAAAATAAAGCTTGATGATAAATATTTGCCGGCGGTCAGAGAAATCTATCCTGAATATGAAAAAGATTTTACAGATTATGAGATTATAGGTGGTCTTATTGTTATGCAATTGACATTAAATCATGTTGATCTATTAAAAGAATATGATTCGGATCTTAAAAAATATTATTACGACGAAAATCAACAAAAGCCGGTATTAGTAGTAACGCATATTTTATCAAATTCACAAGCCAATTTGGCGATGATGCGTCCTGGTATGATAATTGATGAAATAAATAATATAAAAGTACATAATTTGATAGAATTTAGAGATGCAATTAAGCAATCAAATAAAAATGATTATTTAACAATTAAAACAGATCAAAATATATTTATCGCTTTGTCTATGAAGAAAATATTACAAGATGAACCTATTTTGGCGAGTAGATATTTTTATAAAGTTTCAGATTTGGTCAAAGCAATTCAAGTTGCGAATTAATTCAATTGCCAAATTATTTATTTGATTTAAATTTATTGAAAACAGTATGTACTCAATAATATCAGTTATGGGAGTTTTGTATGTCAGGACATTCAAAGTGGTCAACGATAAAGCATAAAAAAGCCAAAGAAGATGCAAAAAGAGGCCAAGTTTTTACAAAGTTAATTCGAGAAATAACTGTTGCTGCAAAAGAAAGTGGCGGAGATCCTGCCGGTAATGCCAGATTAAGAGTTGTGCTTGAGAAAGCAAAAGCTGCAAATATGCCTCAAGACAATATTACCCGAGCTATAAAAAAGGGTACGGGTGAACTTGAGGGTGTAAGTTATGAATCTGCAAATTATGAAGGATATGGACCGCATGGTGTTGCAGTGATTGTAGAAACTTTGAGCGATAATAAGCAAAGAACTGTTGCAGATTTGCGCCATATGTTTTCAAGACTTGGCGGTAATTTGGGTGAATCCGGAACGGTATCATGGATGTTTGAGCACAAAGGTGTAATTAAAATGGATTCAAAGGGAATGTCCGAAGATGATCTTTTGGAAAAAATGCTTGAATATGATGTTGAAGATGTGCAAGTTCATGAAGGGTTAGCATCTATTTATTGTGATCCTAAAAATTTATATGTGGTTAAAAAGGGCGTTGAAAGTCTTGGTTTTAAAGTTGAAGATGCTTGCTTGGAATGGGTTGCAAAAACTTCTGTAAGTTTGGATAAAGAAGAAGATGAAGAAAAAGTTTATAAGTTTTTAGAGAGCTTGGAAGAACTTGATGACGTTCAGCACGTCTATGTCAATTTAGCTTAATTTGTTAGGAGCAAATAGTGTTTTTAAGCATGACCGGTTTTGCCGGTAAAACTGAAATTTTGAAATTATCAAAAGATGAACAAGTTTCTTTGTTTATAGAATTAAAGACTATTAATTCCAGGTTTTTTGAAGTTACCTGTAAATTACCTAATGCTTTAAGCGCATTAGAAATAAAAATAACTAACAAATTAAAAGATAAACTTTTAAGAGGTCGTGTTTTTTTATCAGTTAAAATTTTAGAAAATGATGGAACCTTACTTAAAGTTACACCATCCATAAAATTACTTGAAGAATATTTGTTGGCATTATCCGATATTAAGAAAAAATTTAAAATATCAGGTGATTTAACAATTTCGGATGTTTTAAATTTACCCAATATTTTTTCTTCACAACCTGTTGAATTTGATATTAAAGCACAAAATTTTGTATTAAAAACAATTGATGATTTAATAGAATCGCTTATAAAAAGCAGATCTGTTGAAGGTGTTCAACTGAAAAAAGATCTTGAAAAGCGTTTTGATATTTGTGGCAAAAAGATGACAAGTGTAAAAAAACGATTTGATTCTTTTGTCAAAGAAAAGAAAGATGAATTGAAAAAATTATTATCTATTTATCAAGAATCGGCAAATGAAGAATCCAAATTAAAATTAGATGAAATTTATTCTCTTTTAAATAAAATTGATGTGCATGAAGAAATTGTAAGATTTGAAAGTCATCTTAAAAATGCAAAAAATATTATCAAAGATTCTGATATTGAAAAGGGTAAAAGATTGGATTTTGTATTGCAAGAGCTTTTACGCGAATCAAATACTATTTTGGCAAAATGTTCAGACTTTGAAATAAGTACTTTGGCTGTTGATATTAAAGTGGAGCTTGAAAAAGTAAGAGAACAGGCTCAAAATCTTGTTTAATTTTATGGAAAATCAGTCTGTAAATAGAGCTTTTTTTAAAGCAAAATTGAATTTAAGCAATTTTATATATGCTCAAAGTTTTTTTTATGAATTTATTAAAAAACATGAAAATATAAAAATAGATTTGCTTATAGATTATCTGGATAAAAAAGAAAGAACTCTTTTACTTGATTGGATTTTATCAACCAAGCTTTTCGATAAAATTTATTTTAAACCTAAAATATTATTTTCTTTTTCAAAATTAAAAAGAGAATTAAGAATAAATAATTATGGTGATTTGATTTTTGATTTAAATTTGGATACTCAAAAAGAAACACCATTGTTGAATATTCCAAAAGATTGGATGATTGCTACAAAACTTAACTTTTTGAAATGGGGCATTAATGATAATATTCGCCTAAATAGAAAAGTTATTTTTATTAATACTTATACGAATAATTTTAAAAAAACCATATCAATATCAAAAATTTTTGATTTTATAGATAATTTAAGTTCGGATGACAATTTTTACAATACAATTTTTGTAATAAATTCAGATCTAAAGACATATAAAAAATATGAGAAAGTGTTTAAAAATTTAGCTCAACATAATACATTTTTATTTGTTTTGACTCATAATTTTTTTCAGCTTGCATCCATGATTATTTTGTCAGATTTAATTATATCTGTTGATTCATTTATTTTGGATATTGCAAACGCAAATAAAAAACAAACCATACAAGTGCCAAATTTTTATTCAGGTCAAGTTGTAGATGATTTAATTAAAAAATTATCTACGATAAATTATTAAATTTCTTTATAAAATTGATCCAGTTTTTTAATTAATACATCTGAAATAAAATTTTCTTTTACATAATTGTAGGCATTTTCACCGTATTTTTTTCTCAATTCAGGGTTGGCAATTAATATTTCAAGTTGCTTTACCAAATCATTGGAATTACCGTTTTCAAATAATAATCCGGTTTGTCCATGCTTTATAGTATTAACAACTCCGGTGTTTGTTGGTCCAATTAATGGCTTTTTAACTAAAGCAGCTTCCATTAATACTATTCCAAACGCTTCATCTTTAGTTGTTAATGCTTTTATATCGGAATGAAACATTACCTCTATTCTTTTATTTGTAAAACCTAAAAAATAAACATATTTTTCTATTTTTAGTTTTTTTGCTAAATTTTGTAATTCTTTTTTTCTATAACCGTCACCACACAATAATAAATTTACCGGTATGTTTTTTTCATAAATTAATTTTTGTATGGCATTAAACATTACAGGATGATTTTTATATCCTCTTAGACATGCAACCATAACTATTGTTGGATAATCCTCAAGGTCAATATTAAATTCTTTTTTGAAAAATTCTTTTTTTTCGGTTGTTTTATTTATATCAAAATTTAAAGATTCTTTTTCATCAAAAAATGGAGCTAAATGTTGCATTTTGGGGTTAGTTAAATTCTCTTTTTGACACTTTAAATTTATTTTATCTATGCAATTTTGATCTACACAAATAATATTTTTAAATTTTGTAAGATACTTGGATTTTAAAGGAGATGGTGAATGTCTTGTTAAAATAACTTTAACGTTTTGGTTTTCTATTTTTTTTAGCATCAAATATTCTTTATGCCTATTGCAATTGATAACAGTAATATTATGCTTTTCAACTATTGTTTTTACTATTTTTGTTATTCCTGGTTGTCTGTGCGGACTGAATATTTTTGATGGTGAAAAACGATAATAGGGTAATTTTTCTTGTATTAATTTTTTTTCAAGATCTGATCCTGTAAGTAGTAAAATTAATGTATTGTATCCGTATTTTATATGAGCTTTATGTTGCGCCAGCGCATGCATGATTAGCCCATCAAATTTAAATACCGTACAAATATTTAAAATATTTGGTTTTTCATTTTCATATAAAAAAGATTTATTTTCAAAATAAACATATTCTGTTTTATAAAAATTAAATGGGATATTAAGATTTTCTATATTCATAATTATCTTTCAAAAATTTATATTTTTATATAATTGTTCAAGTTTAATAAGTGATTTTTGTGATGTAAAGTTATTGCTTACATGGTTATAGGCATTTTCACCATATTTTTTTCTCAATCGAGAATTATCTAAAAGTGTTTCTATTTGTTTTGTAAGATCTGAAACATTATTATTCTCGAACAATAAACCCGTTTTTTTGTGTTTTATAGTATATTCAACGCCAGTTCTTGTGGGACCTATTAATGGTTTTTTAAGTAATGCAGCTTCCATTATAACTATTGATCTACTTTCATTTTTACTGGTTAAAATCTTTATATCGGAATGATAAATTACTTCTATTCTTTTTTCCGTAAAGCCTAAAAAATAAACATATTTTTCTATATTTAATTTTTTAGCCAATTTTAAAAGATATTTTTTGTTATACCCGTCTCCACATAAAACTATGTTGAATAATTTTTTTTTATTATTTATGAGTTCACTTGCAGCATAAAAAAATATTTGGTGATTTTTAATATTGGAAAGTGATGCTACCTGTGTGATTATTGGTAAATCATTAAGTTCTATATTAAATTCTTGTTTGAAAAAATCAGTCTTGTTTAAGCTTGGTTTAAAATTTAATGATTCATAATCTGTAAAAAATGGTGGTATTTCTACTGTTTTTATATTTGAATATTTATTTTTTGCCAGATTAATAAATTCTTGATTGACAGATATTATTGCATCGAACATTTGAGCATATTTTTTCCTAATTAAGCTGCCGGCATGTCTGGTCAATATAATTTTTGTATTTGGAAAATCTTTTTTATTAAATAAAAATATTTCTTTGGCTCGATTGCAATGAATAATTTCAATATTTTTATCGTAAATTATTTGTTTTATTAATCTTTTAAGACTTGGTTGCCTGTGCGCTTTTAGAAAAAAAGACTTTTTAAATGTGTAATATGGTAAATTTTCATTTATAAATCTTTGTTCAAGCACGGAATTTTTTGGAATTACTATAAAAATGTTATAGCCATTTTTTAATAAAGTTTTATATTTGGCCAATACATGCATTTCAATTCCGCCAAAAACCGAAAAGGTACAAATTATTAAAATATTTGGCTTATTATTCATCCAATTAAGCTTTCATATTAAACTTTTAAATTTAAAAAATTATGTAAAAAACATAACTCTTATTTTTAATTAAATAAAGCTTAATTTGCCCTATATTTAAAATATATTAAAAATAGTTGAAAATAGCGTAAAAACTTGTGTAAGATGCCAAAGCGTAGTAAAATTATATACTTAATTTTTAGAAATTATTTTTATTGATTTGAATAAAATTTGTTAACTAGGAAGGGGGACTGAAAAACATGTCTAGTGAAACCCAAAAAAAAGATAAATTTTTAGGAGCGATTGTACCGCTTTCAATTGAAAAAGAGCTAAAGACTTCTTTTTTGGATTATGCAATGTCGGTTATTATAAGTCGAGCATTGCCTGATGTTCGTGATGGCTTGAAACCGGTTCACAGAAGAATTCTTTATGCAATGCACAAGCTTGGTCTTTATAACGAAAAAGCATACAGAAAATCTGCAACTGTTGTTGGTGAAGTTATGGGTAATTACCATCCACATGGCGATTCTGCAATTTATCAATCTATGGTTGGCTTGGTTCAAGATTTTACAAAAAGATATCCTCTTTTAGACGGTCAGGGAAACTGGGGTTCTATTGACGGTGACAATGCAGCTGCTATGCGATATTCTGAAGTTCGAATGGCAAAAATAGCAAAAGAAATTTTGGCTGATATAGAAAAAGATACTGTGCTTTTTATGCCAAACTTTGATGAATCAAAATTAGAGCCAACCGTATTGCCAAGCAAGATTCCAAATTTATTGGTAAACGGTTCAAGTGGAATTGCTGTCGGTATGGCAACATCTATTCCTCCTCATAATTTGGGTGAAGTCATAAATGCTGCAATGGAACTGTTAAAAAATCCAAATATGTCTGAAGATAGGCTTTTTGAATTAATTCTTGCTCCGGATTTTCCAACAGGCGGATTAATTTGTGGTCGATCCGGAATTATAAAGGCATATCAAACAGGTCATGGAAAAGTAATTTTACGTGGTGTTATTGATGTTGAAGGTGACGAAAAAGATCAAAAATTGGTTATTTCCCAAATACCATATCAAGTAAATAAATCCGATTTAATTAAACGAATTGCCGATCTTGTAAAAGATCATATAATCGAAGGTATTTCAAATATAAGGGATGAATCCAATAAACAAGGTATCCGTGTTGTCATTGATTTAAAGCGTGGAGAGTCGGCCAATATTATATTAAATCAACTCTATAAACATACCGCACTTCAAAGTTCAATTTCAATATTATTATTGGCGTTGCATAATAATAAACCGACTGTATTTACTTTAAGAGAAATGTTAGAACACTTCTTGGTTCATAGAAAAGAAATTGTTACCAGAAGAACTCAATTTGATTTGGACAAAAATAAATCAAGAGAGCATCTTTTGCATGGGCTTGTTATAGCGCTTAGTAATATAGATGCTGTAGTGGAACTTATTAAAAAGTCTAAAGATGCTGAAATTGCAATTGATTTACTTAACAAAAAATTTCAATTAACAGAAGCTCAAGGAAAAGCAATTTTGGATATGAAGTTGCAAAGATTAACCGGGCTTGAGCAAGAAAAAATAAGAATAGAGATAGACGAACTTAAAGTAATAATACAAAAATTGGAACTTATCTTAAGTGATCCTGAAGAATTAAAACGTGTAATTATTGAAGAATTTGAAATTATTAAAAAAACATATTCGGATCCAAGAAAATCGGTTATTCAAGGAGCTGTTGATATTCTTGATGATGCTGATTTGATATCGGATGAAGATGTTGTTGTAACGTTAACTCAAAAGGGTTATATAAAGCGCGTTATTCTTGATACCTATTCAGTACAGCACCGTGGCGGTAAAGGCAAAAAGGGTATGGCAGATTTGACGGATAATGAAGATATAGTTCAAGATCTTTTTGTCGCTAAAAATCATGACGAATTATTATTCTTTACCAACTTAGGTAGAGTTTATAATTTAAAAGTCTTTCAAGTTCCTGAAGGTTCAAGAACTTCAAAAGGTAGGGCGGTTGTTAATTTGCTACCGTTAACTGAAGGTGAAAAAGTTGTAAAACTTTTGAGTACTCGAGAAATAGATGAAAAATACCTGGTTATGCTCACCAAAAAAGGTGTAATTAAAAAGACCCCGGGTAAAGCTTTTGCTAAAATAAGAAGTACCGGCATTAGAGCTGTTGGTCTAAATGAAAATGATGAGTTGGTATTTTGTGGATTGAGTTCCGGAAAAGATACAATCGTTATTGCATCCAAGATGGGCCAAGGTATCAGATTTAATGAATCTGAAGTCCGTCCAATGGGCAGACAAGCCGGTGGTGTTCGAGGTATTAGGGTAAGACCTTCAGACGAAGTTGTTGGAATGGAAATAGTTCCGGCTACAAATGAAGAAACGCATTCTTTACTATTTGCAACTGAAAATGGTTATGGAAAACAGGTAAGCGTAACTGATTTTAGGGTTGCTCATAGAGGTGGCGTTGGCGTAAGAACGATTCCAACCGATAAGCGAAATGGATCTGTAATAGGGCTTATTCAGGTTTCTCCTGAGCATAATATTTTGTTGATAGACAATAATGGAAAGATTATAAGACTTTCACCTAAAGAAATAAGAACAATGGGCCGACAAGCTAAAGGTGTAAGACTTGTAAGATTGGATACAAATCAATTTTTATCTACAATAGCAGCATTCGAAGAATCGAATGATGAGAATTCTGAAAAAGAAGCTGTAGCTGTAAAAAAAATTGATACAGTTGTTAGCTCAGATGAATCCGTAACAGAATAAAATATTTAAAATGCCGGGCTAAATTTTGATAGCCCGGCAAATTTGTTGGGGGATTTGTGAATAAAAACAACATGGTATTGCTGCATTTGTCATTAATTAATGGCATAGGTCCGGCATTAGTTTTAAAGTTTATAAAAAATTTATTTGATGACTTTGTAAAAAAGCAAAGACATCCCGGAATTCATGATTTAGAATTTGATTTATTTCAAGTTTATAATTTAAGACAATCGGATTTTATAAATATTTATGGCTTTACGCAAAAACAGGCAGGAATAATTTATTCCGGATTGCGTGATAAAGAGCCATTTGATAAAGAACTTGACCTGATTAATAAATATCAAATTAATTTATTAACATTTTTAGATGCCGAATATCCTGAAATTCTAAAGTCTATCTATTTACCGCCAATAGTTCTTTATACAAAAGGTGAAAAATTAAGCAGTTATGATAAAAAATTATCTATTGTTGGAGCTAGAAAATCTACTAATTATTCAGAGCAAGTGTTAGATTTAATCGTTCCTGAAATTGTCAAAAACAATATATCAATAGTTAGTGGCGGGGCATTGGGCGTTGACACATTTGCACATAAAAAAGCAATTGAGTCGGGCGGTAAGACTATTGTTATACTTGGTTCCGGACTGTTAAAACCATATCCGAAAGAAAATATTAAATTTTTTAAAAAAATTTCCAATGGTTATGGAACTTTGGTTTCTCCGTTTAAGCTAAATTCAGAACCTGATCGTGGTAATTTTCCGGCAAGAAATAGAATTATAGCAGGAATGTCTTTCGGATGTTTGGTTGTTGAAGCTGCTCAAAAAAGTGGCGCATTGATCACGGCTCAATTTGCTCTTGATGAAGGTCGATCTGTTTTCGCGATACCCGGAGATATTTTTAGTCCAATGAGTTTGGGGACAAACAATCTTATAAAACAAGGAGCAAAGCTTGTTTTAAATACAAATGATATTTTGGAAGAATATGGTATTAACGTTATATCTGAAGAAAAAAAAATAAGCGTTAAGGCTAATATAAGTACAGCAAAATCTGAAGAATTTAAAGATAGTTTTTTGGAAAATTTTACTTATGCTACATCTATTGATGATTTAAGCGCAAAATTAAATTTGGATATTTTTACTTTGCAAGAAAAACTTTTTGACTTAGAATTGGAAGGCAAAGTAAAACAAAATTTAGCAGGATATTGGGAAAAACTATGAATAAAGACATTTTATATTTAGCATCAGGTTCGATGCCTCGTAAAAAATTACTTGAAGAAGCAAAAATAGATTTCAAAATTTTAGATCATTTTGCCAATGAATTGGAAATTAATTTTTCAGATCATTTTGATTCTTATGTTTTAGATATTGCAAAAGCAAAAATGAAAGATGCCGTATTGCCAAAAGTAGAAGAGGGACAAGCAATTTTTGTTCTTACTGCAGATACTCTTGTTTATACAAAAGATTCTAAAGAAATTTTAGGAAAACCCAAAGATATTCAAGATGCTAAAAGAATGCTAAAAATTGTAAGTACTCAATCTGTTGATGTGGTTACCGGATGTTGCCTTGAAAAGAAAATATTAAAAAATAGGCAGTGGCAAAAGGTTGATCATAGTTATTGGGTAACTAAATCACAAGTTGAATTTAAGGTTGAAGAGGTTGATTTTGAACAATATTTTAAAAATTTACCTCAAGCACTAAGCTCTGCCAGTGGCGGAATAATAGAAAATTATGGACAGCGTTTTTGCAAGACGATTAATGGTTCATATTCCAATATAATGGGATTGCCAATATTTGAACTTGTTCAAGAGCTTAAAAAGATGAATTTTAAGCTTTAATTGATAGGCTCGTTTTGTTTTGGATTCCAATTTTTCAAAAGCTCATAAAATAAAACATCCTTTTTTTCGGTGTTTATTTTAGGTGAGAAGGATAACAGATCGCGGTTATCAAGTAATTGTCTTTTTGGTCCTAAGCCGTCAATTAATCTTTTTTCCATATGCATTAGAAAATCTAAAATAGCATTGTGAAATTCATCCGACATTTCAGAATCCATATCTAACAATTGTTCTTGTGTAAAAGTGTCAAAAAGCTCTATTTCTTTTATGAGCCCGGTTTTTAATGATTTTTTAATAAGCTCATTTAAAGCCTTTTTTTCATGCTTTAAAAGCCAGCTCATAAGTAAAACCAGTTCAAGCGATAACGAAAAACTCGTTGACATCTTTATTCCTTTGGGTTTGCAAACTCATACACACCTGAGAGTATAAGGTTTTTTGGCGAAATTGGAATAGCCGACAACGTTTTGACTTCAAATTGGGGAGCCTAATTTAGACTTCACAATTTAATTGTATTTCTACTAGAAAAAACTTCTAATTTTATTAATTACTTTTTTTGTAGATCCGGGTTCTTTTTCATTTATTTCATTTTGAATAGAAAGAATTAATTCTTTAGTTTCTATTTTAAAAGTTATTATTTTTTCATTTAGTGCTTTTTTTGTTTTGTATTTTTTTACTATTTCTTCATTGGGTTTAAAATTATCCACGAAATCTAATAATTCATATTTGTTATCTTTTTCTTTTATTTTATTAAAAACTAAATAAGGTGCTTCGGTTAAAACCTCTGATATTTCATTTGATCTTAAATTTTCTATGTGCTTTTTTAATAACGTTGAAAACCATTTAACGCATTTTTTAAAACATGGATTTGATAATTTGTCTTTTTTGATCAAATTAGAAAAATACCAGTCAAAATGAGTTTCTTCACCATTTTTGTTATTTTTCATAAAATTTATGATAGTTTCTTGTGAGTTTATAGAATCTTTAGTTATTTTCTTTTTTGAATTATTTTTAATTTTTTTGAACCTAGGAACGGCTCCGCCTTTTTCTACCTGGTTTCCTATTTCACTTAACATTGAAAATGTAATTAGTGGATAAAGGAAATCATCTTTTTTTCGCCAACTTTGAAATGATACTTTTTTTAGGATGCTTTTTGCCAAATTAGGTTCATCAACATTTGTTAAGGTAAAATTATCGCCTAAACCTATAAGATTATTAAAATCATCAAGTTTATTTTTACTTACAAAATCAATTAAGTTTAAAAAAGTCTTTTTTTTATCGTCAACTAAATTCTCGTATTTTAAGAGTGCACTTATGTATTGCCCGTGAAAAATAATCAGTAGTGCTATTGATAGTATTTTTTTCATAAAAGACCCCTTTTTTTAGAACTGTAAAATTACCAAAAAAAGATTGATCTTTTATTTTTTTAATTTCAAGAATTTAAAATATTATTAATTTCTTTGTTATAAATTAAATCAATAGCATTTTTTTGTTCTAAATTTTTGTTATAAAAATATAAATAATTTTCTGTAACAATTGGTTTATTGTTTATATCATTTAAACCTATTAATTTATCAATATTAAGCGTAAAATTCTTTTCATTAATATTTGTATTGTACATATTGTGAATTGGATCACCTGTAATCTCCAAAGTATTGCCGGCAATATTTGAATTTTCATATGCAACAAAACCATCGATTGAATTATTAATTCTTAAAACATTATCTTTAAAAATTAATTTTGCACTACCAAAGTTTGAATTTAGTAACATGAAATTTGTTCCAAAATTAATTTGTGGTACAGTTCTGTTTGGATCCAAAGATCCTGCTTTTGGTGTTATTGGTTCAGTTAATTCTGTACTTATGAATAATTCATTATCACCTAAATCTGCAAATCGTAATTTACCGGTAAATTTAACATCATCTTTTATTAAATTTAAATTATTATTAATATCTTGAACCACAAAATTCATGTTATACGTTTCTTGTTCATCTTGATTTATTTCAAATTCCGTAAAAGTTTTATCTCCAATATTAATATCAGTCTCACCTAAAAGACCAATAGAGCCTAAGTAATTTAAAGAGTCTGTTTTTGTTATATGTTCAAACCCTGACAAAATTATGCTTTGCATACTCAGCGTATTGTCATTACATTTTATCAATACCGGAATGGTTGCATTTTGTGTGAAACGATCCGGAAGTTGTGATGGAACCAAACTTGTTTGGCCATCTTTGCGTTGTAGCCATGTTAAACCATTGTCAGCTTTAGATAAAGCATCGGAATAATTATCGCTTGGCGAAAGTTCAAATCTTTTTTGACCTTCTATGCCTTTTATATAAAAATTTTGTGCTTGATTATTATCGTTATTTGTAATTTCTATAAATCCTTGGGACATTGTTATATTTTCCGACAGTCCAAATAAAACATTTTGGCCTATAATTATTTTTGAGTCATCCAGTGCATAGTGTGTTGGTTTTGAAATATCGAAATAAGAATTGTATCTAAAGTCAAAAGTTTTTTGGTTGATTCTTAATAGTTGTATATTTTTCAATGTAACTGTTTTGTTTTTTTCTATAATAAATTGGCTATGATTTGGATTTGCAAAAATTATAACTGCACCGTTACCATTGATTGTTACATTGCCGTTTATATAAATTCTTTGATTAGGGTGTATGAAAACACTGCTATCCAAAGATATGTCGCTTGCAATTGGCCCATTGGTTAAAATACTGTTTTGACTTTGTCTTTGTAGCGTAACTATTGCATCGGAATTGTGTTTGATATTTTGACTTGCAATTATTGCATCGCTATTAATAATTGTATTTGAATTATAATTTATTTGATTTTGTATATCATCTGTAATTTCATAATCGTGAATTATTGCTTGTGAATTGTAATGTATTTTGGGTTCTAAATAAATAATGGCATTTGAATTATTAATTATCTCTTGTTGAAGTCCTGTAACTTCAAGATTTATAATTGCATCGGAATTGTGCTTAATTTGATCTGATAAATATTCCGGAGAGTTATGTAAAATTGCATTGGAATTATATTTTATTAAGTTATTATTTGTTTCAGTTGTGCTACTTATATGTCTAATATCATTATCTATTTTTATTATCGCATTGCTGTTGTAAATGGCCAATTCTTCAGTATCTATATTTAAAATTGCGCTAGAGTTCCATCTTATTAAATCATCGTGAGTTAAAATTGTATTTGAATTGCCATTAATTATTTGAGTAATATAATTTATGTCGTTAGTATTTTTATTTATTGCAGATGTATTGTACCCATTGTTTAGAGTGTTTTGATCTATTTCTTGACTGTTTTTTACAATAGCATTTGAATTCCAAACTATTTTTGGATCTTGAGTCACAATGGCATTTGAATTGT
This sequence comes from Candidatus Dependentiae bacterium, assembly GCA_018897535.1. NCBI lineage: Bacteria > Candidatus Babelota bacterium. The sequence goes on along the minus strand of JAHIKO010000009.1, from coordinate 6,094 downwards.
TTTTTATGTCTATTTCAAGTTGTTCTACTTGACCTTCAAGATCACTTATATCTGTATCGTTGGCATCTAAAATTGAATTGGCCGAATCTATTGTTGTGTTTGTTGCCGTGAGATCCGTTTGTACATCAGTCGTTCTTTCGGTAAGAGAATTAACTTGCGTTGTAATTGTATCTAATTGAGCCTGTAGCAGAGGGTATGTTGGGTCGTTGCTTAATCTAATTATGGCGTTTGAATTATTATTTATTTTTTTATCATGTTCTATTATGGCATCCGAATTATGCTTTATTTCTTGAGATAAAATTACAGGGTCACTGTTTATTATGGCATTTGAATTATATCTTGTTTGATCTTGTAAATCTTCTTTTATTTCATAATCGTTAATTATGGCATTTGAGTTATAGTATATTTTTGTGTTTAAATTTAAAATTGCATTTGAGTTGTTATTTATATTTGGAGCGATTGCTGTCCAATCAAGACTAACGATTGCATCTGAATTATTTTTTATTGAAGGTTCCAGTGATGATGGATCAGAATTTATAATGGCATTTGAGTTATATCTTATTTGATCTTCAAGATCTGCGTTTATTTCATAATCATGCAATATGGCTTGCGAATTATAATGAATTTTCGTATCCAAATATAAAATGGCATTTGAATTATTTTTTACTGCAATTGCAAGTATTGAAGTGTCAAGGCTTACAATTGCATCTGAGTTATGTTTGATTTGTTCCTTTAATTCAATTGCCGGATGATTAATTATGGCATTTGAGTTAAAGTAAATATTTTTGTTTTGAGTCAAAATAGCATTTGAATTATTTTTTATTTTATATTGTATGTCGGCTGTTATTTCGCTATCTCGAATTATAGATTGAGAATTGTAATGGATATCTTTTGTATTTTTAATTAAAGCATTTGAGTTATAAATTATATTTTTGCTATTTTGTATAATGGCATTTGAATTATATTTTATTTTATTATTTTGATTAATTATAAAATTCGAATTTGTTGTAATTTGAGTTTGTAAATTATCTGTGATTTCATAATCATTTATTATTGCTTGTGAGTTGTTGTGTATTTTTGGTGCCAAAGAAATAATGGCATTTGAATTATTTTTTATTCTATCTTGCAGCGATGGATCATGCATGTTTAATATAGCGTTTGAATTCCAAGTTATTTCTTTGTCATGGGTTACAATTGCATTGCTGTTGCTGTAAACTAAATATGTTGATGGTTCAGTTTCACCCAAATCAAAACCATATATTGTATTATCTGAAATCCAGTTATTATTATTGCCGTCGGAAAGTGTAATTGATTGTTCACTCCAACCATTAATACCGGAATTGTTTGTGACTTTTATTTTTGATAGTGGCTTATCAAAGTTAATATTTGAACCTCTATTTGCAAAATTTAAATTATTTTGAGCACTTGTTGAATTGTCTATGTATAATTTACCGTCAAGATAAACTCTGGCATCTGAATTTATGTATGTATTTAAATCTTGTTCCGATCCCAAACTCGAATCTCCAAATATTAGAGAATTTGAAAAAGCCTGTGGCGAAATGTCCGGTGTGTAATTAAAGGAACGAATTTCTAAAGAATTGTATCCGGGATCGGGAAATCTACCTGCGATTGCGAATTTTTTTCCGTCATTACTCCATGCGACAGAATTTCCATATGTTGCGTATTCAACAGAATCGATCAAGTCTAAAGATTGTCCGGTGAAAGAGTATATTCGCATAGCTTGTACTGTTGCTGGACATGCAGCTCCAATTAGTAAATATTTACCGTTAGGACTCCATTTTACAGATTTGACCGATGTATCTACACCATAACTTGCTGAGGTAATTAATGTTGTTGCTGTACCGTCAAAGTAGTAAACTTTTATTTGATTCTGATATGTTGATGTGTAACCGCCTACCGCAAGATATTTTCCATCACGGCTCCAGTTAACGCTGTACGCGTTGTCTGTGTAACTTATACCTTCTATTAAAGATAGCGATGAACCATTGAAATAATAAATTAAAATATCATCGCCTGAAGGATTATCTCCACAAACTGCCAAGTATTTGCCATCAGGACTCCAACTAACCGATTGAGCGTCGTCACCATAATTTTTAGTGTCTATAAGTTCTAATGAAGATCCATCAAATGAATATATTTCAATTTCATCGTGTCCAAATATTGGTGTCATTCCTCCAATAGCAATGTGTTTACCATCTGGGTTCCAAGCTACCGTAGAAACTTGTGTTCCATAATTTTCACTAGATATAAGTTCTAATGATGTCCCATTAAAATAATAAACTTCAAATTCATTATGTGTAGTTAATGGATTATAACCACCTATAGCAAGATATTTGCCATTAGGGCTCCAATCTGCACCATATATTTTGGAATTTGATCCTCCAAAATCCAGCTCGGTTATTAATGCCAGAGAACTTCCATTAAAATAAAAGAGTAAAAGTTCTGTAGTTGATGAAGATATTCCACATGCAAGATATCTACCATTAGGATGCCAAGATACAACGTAATTTGGACCAACATCTCTTGAAACTAATGCTGTACCAAATCCTGTGATTAAGTTTTCACCATAGGTACTTAATGTGGTTTTGTTATCCAAATATAAAGAACCGTTTTTTAATTTTAAACCGGTATTGGTTATGAGTAATGTACTGTTGTTTAATTTTATTTTTGATGATTTATCATGCATAACAATTAGATCGTTATATGTTGTGCTTGGATAAAATGAAAAGAATGAATTTGGCCCGAAATTTAACGAAGAATTTGGTAAAATATAACTTGGTTTTATTGCATTATAGTTAAATGAAAATGATCCTGTAAAATTTACATCATTTTTTATAAAAAACTGACCATTATTGAATGCAAAATCATCATTTAAATTAAATGTTGTATTATCGAATGTAATTTGTGAGTAATAATTTGTCAAAGCTATTGGCGGAGTATCAAGTGTGTTGAGATCATTTTTAAATATTATATTTTTAAATGTCACACAAACATTGCAATCCAGCAAAATTTGAGAATATTTACCCAATATTAAACTTTTTCCCAGTCCATCAATTATGCCACTGGATGTTATTAAAAAAGTCATACTGTTTGTTGTAAAAAGATCTTCATTCAAATAAATTATTTTACCATCAAGAGAGAGATCTAAATTTCTTTGAACTTGCGTATTATAAAGATAATTATTTACCTGTTGTTCAGGTGCACAAGAATAAGTAAGTGTGTTTCCAAAAGTTCTAATATTTTGATAGCCACCTTCTTTGATAATGTTTTGTTGGTACCAGCCGGTTATTGTTGACATACTTGGTGTTGCAAAATATGTTCTACTATTTTCAAGTACAATTGCAGCTTGAGGACTGTGAAAATTTAAAGTAGAACAATAAAAATTTTCAAAAAACAAAAACAATATAAAAATTATTATTTTGTTAAAAATTTTACAATTCAAAATGTTCTCCCTTTTCATACTATTTTATTTTCAAAAATTTACTTAATTCTTGTTCATAAATTAAATCAAGTGAGGTTTTTTCTGTTTTTGAAAGATCTTTTAAGCATAAAAGATCTTCTTTTATAATTGGCTTATTATTTATATCATCCAATCCTATTAATTTATTTACGAATATTTCTAGATCTTTTGTGTTTGATGTTATTTCATAATTATTACGAATTGGATCTCCGGTAATTTCTATGATATTTCCAATAATTTTTGAATTTTTGTTTGTTGTAAAACCATTAATAGTATTATTAATTCGTATTGTAAGATCTTCAAAAATAAGTTTTGCCGTACCAAAATCCGAATTAATATTCATAAAATTGGTGCCAAAATTTATTTGAGGTATTGTTCTTGAATAATCATTTGATCCAAGTTTAGGTGCGATTTTTTCTGTTAAAGCTGTTTGAATATATAGTTCATTTTCTCCAAAATCTGAAAAATTTAATTGTCCTGTAAATTTAAGATCATCTTTTATTAAAATTAATTTATTATTGAGATCCTGAATTATAAAATTCATATTATATGATTCTTGAATATTTTTATTTTTTTCAAATTCTGTAAACGTTTCATCACCTATATTTATATTTGCTTCACCTAACAAAGCTGTAGCACCTGAATAATTTGTAGAATTTATTTTTGTTATATGTTCAAAACCTGACAAAATTATATTTTGAATTGCAAAAGTGTTATCATTGCATTTTAGTAAAACAGGAATTGTTGCATTTTGTGTAAACAAATCCGGATAAACAGGTGTAAGCTTACTGATAATTCCGGCTTTGCGCTGAATCCATGTTAATCCATTGTCTGCTTTTGAAAGCGCATCGGCGTAATCATCTGTTGGCGCTAATTTAAATTCTTTTTGTCCCTCTATACCCTTTAAATAAAATGTTTGAGCTTGACTGTTAACGTTATTTATAATTTCGATTAAGCCTTGAGATACAGTTATATTTTCTGATAAGCCAAATAAAACATTTTCTTCTATTTTTACACAGGAATTTTCTAAAGAATATTTTGTTGCTTTTGTATTATCAAAAAATGATCTATACCTTAAATCAAAACTGTTTTGGTTAATTCTTAAGAACTGTATATTTTTAAGTGTTACGGTTTTGTTTGGTGCTACAACAAATTGAGAATGATTTGTACCACCAAAAATAATAACTGCTCCATTACCATTTATTGTGACATTGCCATTAATAAATATTCTTTGATTTGGATGTATAAATACACTGTCATTTAAATTTAGATCGATTGTTATTGGGGCTTGGGTTAAAATTGTTTCTTGTTCTGTTGGATTGAAATTGATTATAGCGTCGGAGTTATGTTTTATCTTAAGTTCAAGAGCATCTTTTGTGTTGTTTATTATGAAATTTGAATTATATCTTATTTGATCTTGCAAATTTTGTTTAATTTCATAATCATGCAAAATAGCCTGTGAATTATAAAATGCTTTGAGTGCTATATTTATAATTGCATCAGAGTTATGTTTTATCTCTTCTTGTAGCGATGTTGCGTCTAGGTTTATAATTGCATCGGAATTATGTTTTATATTTTCTTGTAATGGTTCGAGAAGTAATTGTTTGTTTATTATTGCATTTGAATTGTATGATATTAGAATATTATTATTTATTGTTGCAGAACTTAAGTATAATGCTTTTTGTGCTTCTACAATAATTGCACTGTTATTTTGTTTGCTTAAATCACTTATTTCAATATTTGCGGTTGCACTTATATTCCAATTATTTTCTTTTTCATGCGTTACTATTGCATTAGAATTGTTTTTAATGCTTTCAGTGTTTTGACCAATATTTAATGTATTTGTGTTTATATTAGCTGTATTTGTAGCAATATTTAATGTTGTTGTATTTATATCAGTTCTATTTTTTACAATGCTATTGGAATTTTGGGTAATTTCTCTCTCATGAGTTACTATGGCATTTGAATTATTTTTTATTTTTTCTGCTAATGCATCTATATCATTTGATAACGTATCCAATTCACTTGATTGTGTGTTGGCCCTAGTGTTTGAATTTTCTGCATCATCTATAGCTTGAGCAACTCCTGCCTGTAATAATGCAATTTCATCTTCAAGCCCTGATATATTCGAATTTATTGTGTCTATTTGTGATTGTAGTCCTGCCGCAGTGGAACCTTGTGATATTTTTATAATACCGTTTGAATTGTAATATATTTTTTTGTCGTGTTCTAATATGGCATCAGAATTATGTCTAATTTGATCTTCAAGATCTGTTGAGTTTAATGCATTCAAAATAGCGTTGGAGTTATATGTTATTATATTTTGAATTAAATCTGTAATTTCATAGTCATGTAATATAGCTTGAGAGTTATATTTAACATCCATACTTGATTTTATTATTGAATTTGAATTATATTCGATACGTTTTAATGGTTCGTAATTTATAATAGCTTCAGAATTATGCCTAATCTTTTCTTGAACAATTGCAGAATCGCTATTTATAATGGCCTCAGAGTTGTGTCTTATTTGTTCCTGTAAATTTTGTTTTATTTCATAGTCATGTATTATGGCTTGTGAATTATTATGAACTTTGGGTTCAATATTTATTATGG
>JAHIKO010000008.1 GCA_018897535.1 Candidatus Dependentiae bacterium | reverse complement strand
TATAATTATTTTAGAAAAGCCTGATTTCAATAAGTTTTGTGTGAATAATAATAGATTATTTGGAGGGTTATATGCCGGAATAATTATAGCGATATTATTTATATTCATTATCCAAACTTTCTTTTTTTGTTAAATTTAAACTAAATATAGAAAAATAAAAGATTGGATTTGTAATGAGTAAAAATTTAGTATCAGTTGTTTTGGGTTCTTACAATAGATCTGACTTTTTAAAATTAACAATAGATTCGGTGCGAAAAGAACTTATTGATTTATCTCATGAAATAATTGTTATAGACGGTGGCTCTAATGATGGGGCTCTTGAGTGGCTTTTAAATCAAAAAGATATTATTACCATTGTGCAACATAATCGAGGAGAGTGGCAGGGTAAATTAATAGAACGAAAATCTTGGGGTTATTTTATGAATCTGGGATTTCGGGCCGCAAGTTCAAAATATATTTGCATGATAAGCGATGATTGTTTAATTGTTTCCGGAGCGATTAAAAATGGATTAAATTTGTTTGAAGAGGAATTAAGTAAACAAGAAAAAATCGGTGCTGTTGCTTTTTATTGGCGTGATAGTTTTTCTCCATATCAGTTTCATGTAGGATATACATTATCAGAAAAACTCTATGTTAATCATGGTATTTATTTGAAAACAGCTTTACAAGAAATTGATTATATCGATGATGAAAACTTCTTTTTTTATAATGCTGATGCAGATTTATGTTTAAAATTATTAAAAGTAGGGTATAAAACTATTAAAAGTACTAATTCTTTTGTTGAACATTTTTCGCATGCTAATCAAGCTGTAAGAAGTTCGAATTATATTAAAAAAAAACAGGACGATTATAATTTTTTTAAAAAATGGGAAAATATTTTTTATGACAAAAAAAAACATAATATAGGTAAAATTGAATATATAAATTTTATAGACATTTTTAATACAGCAGAAGTTTATAGGCCATTTTTTGAAAAATTGTTAAAAGAGAATCCTGAAATATTTATTAAAATAATAAAAAAAACACCGTTTTATAGAAGAGTAAAAAATTTTTTAAATAGAGCTTTTTTTAAAAACAGCTAAAACATTGAACTCAGTACCTAAAAAGTTTGCTTCTTTTTTTTCGATTATATTATCAAGTTTATTTAATATGTAAGCTATTTTTGGTAATAATATTTTTTGATAAAATTTTCTTTCTTCGTAACTTTTATTATCTTTTAATATAAATTTTTTAATTGGATAATTAGCATAACGAAAATATCTTTTTAGTTTATTCCAAATTAGATTGTGAATTTTATGAGGATAAATAATTTTGATTAAAGATAATTGTAAATTTGTTGATATTTCCAATTCTTTAAATCGTTTTGCATTGTAGTATCTATAATGACCATATTTTGTAAACTCTTCATTTGTAGAAATTCCAGAAACTCTGCCAGGAACAAATATTATTAATTCACCATTGTTTTTTAAAACTCTAAGGCATTCTTTTATAACATTAAAATCATTTTTTATGTGTTCTAATGTATGAGAAGTGATTATTACATCAAAAAAATTATCATCATAAGGTAATTTTTCGGCATTTCCAATTGTTAAATTTGCTTTTTTATTTAATTTTTTTAATATTTGTTCTGTAAAATTTATTGCATTTTTTGAATAATCAATTCCGTAGCAATTAAAATTATTCAAATCCTGAATTATGCTGGAAATTCCTGTTCCAATTTCTAATAAATTTCCGGATGTTTGTTTTATGTTGGATATTATTAATTGCCTTGTACAAAAACTTCCAACATCGTATCGATAAGAATTGTAATCTGAAATATTAAAAAAATTCTCATAAAAATCTGAAAAATTTTTGTTTTCCAATTATTTACTCTCCCTTTTTTATAAATTTCTATTTATCTCGATTGAAAGATCTTTTTTAGAAATTTCAAAAATATTTTGATTTTTAACCAAAAGAACTCGATTCATTTTTTCTATAAAAGATAATCTATGAGAAATAACTATTATGGTTTTTTCTTTACTAATCTCTTCAATCGCTAACCGTATTAAGTTTTCAGATTCTTGGTCCAGAGCAGATGTGGCTTCGTCAAAAATTAAAATTTCGGGGTTTTTCAGTAAAGCTCTTGCAATTGTAAGCCGTTGTTTTTGGCCGCCTGAAAGTTTACATCCGTTTTCACCGACAATAGTATTGTATTTTTCCGGTAATTTTTGAATAAATTCATCGGCATGTGCCGCTTTACAAGCTTTTATTATATCGTCTATATTTTTATTACTTTGAGAGTATGCAACATTTGCAGTAATTGTATCGTTAAACAAAAATGTTTTTTGTCCGACATATCCAATTTTATCTCTAATTTCTTCAAATGATATATTTTCTATATCATGATTATTTATAAATATTTTTCCCGATTTTGGGCTTATAAAAGAAAGTATCAAATCGCAAAAAGTACTTTTCCCTGAGCCGGATTCGCCCATTATTCCAATGCTTTCGCCACTATTGATTACTAAATTTATATTTTTTAAAACTTCAATATTTTCATTGTAATTAAAGCTTACATTTTCAAAAGAAATTTTAGTTATGCTGTTGGTTAAAATATTTGTGCTATCGTTTCTTGTCATGGCCGGATAAAATTTATCCATAACTTCGAAAATTCTTTCTGCTGCTGCAAGTCCATATTGTACCTCAGCATAGACATTTATTAATCTTTTTAATGGTTGATAGGCAAGTAATACTGCTGCAAAAAATGCGGTTAATTGTCCTGCCGATATTGTTCCTGCCATTATTTGGTGTGCAGCAACATAAAAAACAACACCACTGCCCAGCATGGCAACGGTTTCGATAAATGCAGGACCGAATGATTCAATGTGAACATTTTGCATAATGGCACTAAAAACAAATTTTAATTTATCTGCAAATCTATCCGATTCTATTTTTTCACCATTGAATGCTTTAACTTCACGAATTCCAATAAATATTTCTTGAAGCATTGTGCTTAAATTTCCAATATTTTTTTGTATTGTAAATGATGCTTGTTTTACTGCAGCACCCATTTTTTTGATTGAAATTCCAATTAAAGGACCAACTAAAATCATCAAGAGTGCTAATTTCCAATTTTGTGTGAATGCAACTCCCAATAAAAAGATTGCTTCAAAAAAACTTCGAACACCATTTTTAATTCCTGATGCCGAGGCATTTTGAATCATTTGTATGTCATTTAAAAAATGAGACATAAGTTGGCCGGTTGTTTTTTCCTGAAAAAATGAAATTGGAAAATGAATTACTTTTTTAAATAGATCAAGTCTTATATCGTTAATAACTTTATTGCCAACAAAGTTCATGTAGTAATTTGATAAGTACATGAAAAGCCCTTTTAGGGCGAATAATAAAATAAAACCGAGTATAAACGGTATTAATAAATTATTTATTTTTTTTATAAAAATATCGTCAACGGCGTGTTTTAAAATATATGTTGGTGCTGCTGAAAATATGCCATAGAAAGATGCTGTAATAATAGATAGAAGTAAATATTTCCAATAATTTTTTGTGTAATTTAAAATTCTTTTTAATGTATTCATATTTAATTACCTGTATTTCTTTTTTAGAAGCATTATATTACTAATTTTTTAATATATTGGAAATTTTTTACAAAAAGATTCAACTTCTACTTTAAGTTTTTTAGAAAAATTATTATCAAGTCTGTTTTTAATTGCTTCATCAATCCAGTGAACAATTTTTAATACGTCTTGTTCCAATATGCCTCTGGTTGTAATTGCAGGTGTACCGATTCTAATTCCACTGGTTACAGTTGGTGGTGTTGGATCGAATGGAATTGAATTGCTGTTTAAAATAATTCCGGATTGTTCTAAAAGCTTTTCTACTTCTTTGCCTGAAATATTTTTATTTCTTAGATCTATTAAAAATAAATGATTATCTGTACCTCCGGTTACAATTCTATATCCTAAATTTTTAAATTCCTGTGCCATAATTTTTGCATTTTTAACCACCTGTTCTTGATATGTTTTAAATTCAGGATTTAAGGCATTATCAAAAGCAATTGCCTTGGCAGCAATAACATGCATCAATGGCCCGCCCTGTGAGCCGGGCATAACTGCACGGTCAAGTTTTTGAGCATGCTCAATTTTGCTCATAATTATTCCACCTCTGGGGCCACGCAATGTTTTGTGCGTTGTACTGCTAACAAAATCTGCATATGGTATTGGACTTGGGTGAATTCCTGCGGCAACCAATCCTGCAATATGTGCAATGTCTACAAATAACAAAGCTTTGTTTCGCTTAGCTATTTCGTGTAATTTTGCAAAATCAATAATTCTTGAATAGGCACTTGCTCCTGCAACAATCATTTTGGGTTGATGTTGATTGGCTAAAAGTTCAATTTCATCATAATCAAGTTGTTCATTTTCAGGGCTTACATTGTAAGCTATAAAATTATAAATTTTTCCGGAAAAATTTACTTTGTGTCCGTGAGTTAAATGCCCGCCGGCACTTAGATTCATACCCAAAATAGTATCTCCGGGATTTAAGCAGCTTAAATAAACTGCAAAGTTTGCGCTTGATCCGGAATGAGGTTGCACGTTAATATGTTCGCAATTAAATAACTTTTTGCCTTGTTCTATTGCATAAAGTTCTACTTTGTCTATAACTTCACATCCGCCATAATAACGTTTTCCGGGGTAACCTTCGGCATATTTATTTGTAAGAACCGAGCCTGTTGCCATTAAAACATTTTTTGGAGCATAATTTTCTGAAGCAATTAAATTTATAGTTTTTTGTTCTCTTTCTTCTTCCGCTTTTATTAAATTAAATATTGTATTCATAGCAATTTTCCTTATTTTCATAATTATTGACTATCTGAATAATTTTTTGGCAATCTATTAATAAATGGTATTAGGTTTAATGATTATATCACTAAAATTTTTTTATAAAAAAAAGGGAGATTTTTATGAAAAAGACTTTTTTAAGCGCTGTTTTATCGGCTCTTTTGGTAATGCCTTGCGTAACTGTTATTGCAGGTCATGGCGGTGATTCTTTTGCCGGTGGTCTTGCCGGTGGATTGGTTGGTGGTGTTGTTGCAGGATCTATGGCAAAAGACGGGTCCGGTAAAAGAGCTGAGCAAAAAGTTGAAATGATGCAGATGGAACGCAATATTGAAAAACAGACCGGTAATGTTATGTACACCAATATGCTACTTATATTTATAGTTATTATGTTTTTGGCTGTTATTGCTCTTTCAATAATGGTTATAAGAATGAAAAGAAAATAATTATTTTTTATAAAAGAATGAGAATTTTATTATGAAAATTTCGTTAAAACAAATTTTTGTCTATTTGTTATGTTCCGTGTCTTTAGTTAATGCGGGGCATGGAGGATCATCTTTTGGCGGCGCAATGGCCGGAGGTATGATGGGTTCAATGTTGGGCTCAGCTATGACTCAACCAAGAGAAAAAACTGTAGTTGTCCAATCTAGGGGTGGTGATATTTCAAGAAGAGAAATCACTAAGCTGGAACAAAATTTAAGAGATGAAATTTCGAGATTGGAAGATATTGTTCGTAGCGATCTTAATAAACTTTATGATAGATTAAGAGAAGCTGAATCAACAATTAGGGATCTTGAAGCAAAGCATGCTAAAACTGAACCGGTTGTTGTAAAACCTGTCAAAAAGCATGTAGAACCTGTTGATATTGAACCGATTGAAGAGATGGAAGAGCGAGAGCTGGAATAAATTTTTAGTATTTGTTCTTTTAGGGATATAAAATTGCCTGCCGCTGTGCAGGCAATTTTTTTGCTTGTCTTAATCTAAAAGATTCGTAATAATAGAGATTATTTAAAAAAAGCTTTTATTTAAATGTTATAAGGAATTTTTGATATGATTTCAACATCAGATTTTCGTAAAAATTCAACCAAGCTATTATGGAAAGATGAGCCTTGGATGGTTCTTGATTTCCAGCTTGTAAAACCGGGAAAAGGTGGCACATACGTTCGTACAAAGATGAAAAATTTGCTTACGGGTAGGGTGCTTGAAGAAACTTTTAGATCTGCTGAAAAATTTCCTGAACCGGATTTGGAAAAGAAAACAATGCAGTATTTATATATGGATGATCATGTGCATTTTATGGATCAGGAAAGCTTTGATCAGGCTGACTTTGATCTGGATGTTGTTGAATCAGTAAAAGGTTATCTGCAAGATGGCCAGGAATATGGCATATTATTTTTCCAGGGTAGACCTATAAGCGTAGAGCCTCCAACGTTTATGATTCTTGAAGTAAAGGAAACTTTACCTGGAGTTAAGGGTGATACGGCTCAAGGTGGAAGTAAGCCTGCAACATTGGAAACCGGTTTGGTTGTATCAGTTCCTTTATTTATTCAAGAGGGTCAAAGAATAAAGGTTGATACTCGCGAAAATTTGTACATTGAAAGAGTTGATTAATTAATTTTAAAGGCTATGAGTTTTATTGCTCATAGCCTATTTTGTTCTTTAAAATTTTTATATTTGATGAATCTTATGGATGATGAAAATAAAATTACCGTCAAAACTATGCGAGATATACGAGGTTTTGCATTTCATTTGCTTTATGTTGCAGAATCTTGGGATTATTCCGTTTCTATAGATGAAATTGTTGATATGTTTAGATCAGGATATGATATAGACATTACTGATGACTCTAGGGCAATAAGTATGGCTTTTAGTGTTATGGAAGAACGTGAAGAGCTTGATACAATTATTAAACCATTATTAAAAAATTGGAAAATAGATCGTCTTGGTATTTGTACTTTATTGATTTTAAGACTTGCCATATGGGAATTAAAACAAAAAAATTTGCCACCATCGATTGTAATAAATGAAGCCATTGAATTGGCCAAAAATTTTGCCGAAAAAGATTCTTATAAGTTTGTAAACGGAATTTTAGATGAAGTCTGTAAAAATTTAAATATTTGTGATGAAGATCATGACGATTCAGGAGATTCAAATGAACAATCTAACGATCAATCAGACATTAAGTAATCTGGAAAATATTAATTTAAATAGCCCTTTATTTTTTATTTTGGGTCCATGTGTTATCGAAAACGAAGCTCATTCTTTAAAAGCTGCTGAATTTTTAAAAAAATTATCCGAAAAGTTGAAGTTTAACTTTATATTTAAAAGTTCTTTTGATAAAGCCAACAGAACTTCTTTAGGCAATTATAGGGGTACGGGTTTTCATGAGGGCTTAAAAGTTCTTGAAAAAGTTAGATCCATTTTTGATATTCCGGTAATAACCGATATTCATGAAATAAGTCAAGTAAATGAAGTTGCATCAGTTGTGGATGTTTTGCAAATTCCTGCATTTTTATGCAGACAGACAGATTTACTTTTGGCTGCCGGAAAAACCGGTAAATTTATTAATGTAAAAAAGGGACAATTCTTAGCCCCTGAAAATATGAAATCGGTTTTAGAAAAAGTTACTTCGACCGGAAATAAAAAAGTTTGGGCATGTGAAAGAGGTTATTCTTTTGGCTACAATAATTTGATTGTAGACTATAGAAATTTTGAAATTATGAAACGTTTTGGCCATCCAGTAGTCTTTGATGCTACCCACTCTGTACAGATGCCTAGTGCTAATGGTTGTTCGTCCGGTGGCGATAGACGTTTCGCCGCACCTTTGGCTATTTCGGCTGTTGCTCAAGGTATTTCGGGTTTATTTATGGAAGTTCATGATAATCCTGAGCATGCACTTTGTGACGGTCCAAATTCTATAAGATTTTCACAACTTGAAGAGTTATTGAAATATTTAATTGAATTGGATTCTTGGGTAAAGTCTAAAAAAACTCCGGAGATTAGTTAAAATTTTTAGTGAAAGGATTGTAATGAAAAAGCTTTTTTCTATTATTTTATTAGGAATTTCTTTATATCAGGTTCAGGCTATGAATTTAAACGGTTTAGAACAAGATATAAAGAACCAGTTTGAATATTATGAAAATAAAGAAAAAGAAGCCAAAGAATTTCATTTGAATACAATTTATTCTTATTATATTCGTATTTGTGCTCAAGATTTGAATAGCTTTCTTAACGATTTTGGATGTTCAATTTCGGATAAAGTTTTTATTGAATATTTTGCTAAAAAATACAAAAATTCTGATATTGAATTTGAAAAAGCATGGCCTTTTGGGTTTGATATTTTGGATAATGAGGATCAAAAAATTGGATTTTTTAAACATAAGCTGTTAAATGAACTTTTAAATTGTGAATTTACAGAATCTAAAATTGAAAAATATTTTGCTCCTGATAATTTACCAAAAGCTTTTCTAAAAATGATATTTAATCTTTTTCCTGATTTAGAGTTTGCTGAAGTTGATCAAAATAAATTATCTAAAATTATTTTAAATAGTAAAGCAATGTTTAATTATTTTTATGACATTGCACTGCAAGAGGCTATTTCTCAAGATTCATCATCTTTTGAAGACGAATCTTTTAGCGATTAATAAATATTTATTTTTTTTATTCTATAAGCCCGGTAAAACACCGGGCTTATTTTGTATTTAAGACTTAGATTAAATTAAAAATTCTTTCATTGAAAAAGAAAGTTTATTTTTATAGATTAACAAAAGTTATATTATTTATTTAAAGGAGACGTATGAAAAAGTTTATTTCTATTTTATTTATCTCTCTTTTTTTATTTTCAAATTCATATAATATGTCGCCTTTGCAAGAAGCTATTGAGGCTTTGGGTATTAAAAAATTTTTATTAAATCAAGATAAAGATGTTTTTGTTGATTCTATTAAAATATATTTAACTGCTAAATTTTTATTAAAATTTGGGGATGAATATTTTAAAAAAGCGTCGAATAATAAATTGTATTTTTTAGTTAAAATTTTCGAAAATATTAAGTTACAAACAGATGTCTTAGATAGAATAGATAAAATATTCGAAGAAGGAACTATTTTTGCTTATTTATCTAAAAAAGAGGTTTTGAATATATTTAATAATATACAAGAAGTGGGTAAAAAATTTAATGAAACTGACGATAATGATTTAGAATTAGGGGAAAAAATAAAAAATTTTTTTAAAGAATTTCATGATTTGATTGAAAAGAATTGTATAAATGAGGTTACTTTTGATTATTTTGATTACTTAAATGGTACTGAAACTACGAATAAAGCTATGGAGGAATTTATATCTTTAATTGAAAAATTAGGATTTCCTGTCAGCAAAGCTATTGATTTAAGTGAAGAGTCTGATTGTTACTCTGAATATTCAGATTCGGGTTCAAGTTCGACTTCAAATGAAATATTTAAAAATAAATTACGAAGAGATGTCCCATATTTTACTGATAACGAAAATTAACAATACTTTAATTAGATTTTAATTTTGAATACAAAAAAAGGGACCTAAAATTATTTAGGGCCCTTTTAAATTTTGAAAAACTAAGCTAATTCAGGAAAAAAGAATTTGATTTCAACTTTAGCAGTTTCAGGTGCATCCGAACCGTGAGTTGCATTTTCGCCTTTATTTGTACCATAAAGTTTTCTAATACTATTTTCAGATGCTTTTGCTGGATCCG
>JAHIKO010000007.1 GCA_018897535.1 Candidatus Dependentiae bacterium | reverse complement strand
TTGTGCATTTAAACACCAGCACTCTTTTTATTTGGGGTAAAGTTGCAAAAAAACTTAATATTCCGGTAATAACGCATATAAGAGAACCGTTGTCTGAAGGCTATCTTGGAATAAGACGCGCTTTTATTAAAAATCGAGTTTCAAAATATTCAGATTTTATTGCTCCAATAAGTCAAAATGATGCATTGCCCTGGAAAAATAACCCAAAAACTAGAATTGTTTATAACGCAGTTGATATTACGAAATTTGATAAAAATTTAAACTTACAAGATTTTTTTAAAAAATATAATTTAAATAATTTTGATCCTAAAATTTTATTTTTGGGTGGGCTTTCGCAAGAAAAGGGTACTTTAACTGTATTTAAAATTTTTGAACAAATATTAAAACTTATTCCTGATGCAAAGTTGATAGTTGCAGGATATTTTGAGCCAAATTTTAATGGCAATTATTTTAAAAAAATTATTTCAACAAATCAACGCTATGCTAAGCAGGTTTTAAAAATACTTGAGAGAGTAAAAGATTCAGTTATTTTTACAGGATCTATAGATTCACCGGAAAATCTTTTAGCCATGTGCGATGTTCTATTAAATCCGTTTACGGTTGGACATTTTTCCAGACCAATTATAGAAGCCGGATTTATGGAAAAACCTGTATTAGCTTCAAAATTGGCACCACTTGATGAATTGGTTATTCACGGGACAACCGGATATTTAATAGATCCAAATAATATTGGTTTATGGGTTGAAAAGCTTTATGCCGTTTTGACCAATAAAAAATTAAATGAACAGCTTTCAAAAAATGCATATGAATTTTGTAATAAAAATTTTAATATTTTTGATCAAATAAAAAAGATTGAAAATTTATACGACAGTTGTTTATTATTATGATAGAAACAATAAAAAAACTTAATTATTTGCTTTCAAAAAGAGAAAAACGGTTTCTAATACTTCTGTTTTTTATTTCAGTTTTTGTCGCATTTCTAGAAACATTCAGTATTTCTCTTGTTATGGTTTTTGCTTCTATTGCTACAAATTTTAATATTGTTTACAGCAATAAATATTATAATTTTTTATATAATATTTTGCATTGTAATTCTGTACCGCAATTTATTGTAATATTTGGCTTGGCTCTTATAATTTTTTATTTTTTAAGAGCAATTATAATAACTATTTTTACATATGCAATGAATCGCTTTTCTCAGGGAAGATTTAGACATTTTGCAATTCGTTTTTTTCAAAATTATTTAAATTTTGCATATAAAGAGTTTACTACTAAAAATTCTTCAAAAATAGATAAAGTTATATTTTCAAATACCAATGATTTGGTTGGTATTTTAGATGCGATTTTACAAATTATGTCAGAATTTTTGAATGTATTGTTAATTTATACAGCATTACTTTTTGTTCATCTTAAAATGACGATAGTTTTGTCTTTTTTGTTGTTAGGAAAAGTTTTTTTAATAGCAAAATTATTTTCTAAAAAGTTAAAAAATTCCGGAAAAAAAAGACAAGGTTTTTTGGTAGAAATTTCAAAAACATATACAGAAAGCTTTTGGAATTTTAAATTGATTAAGCTTTTTTTTACTCAAGATAAAGTTTTAAATAGATTTAATAAAGCTTGTTCAAAACTTGTTACGGCTAATACATTTAATGCAGTGTTGCAAAATACACCAAGACTTATTTTAGAAACTATTGGTTTTTCAACATTAATAGCAGTAATAGTTTATGTTGTTTATATGTATCATAATGCGACGGCAATAATACCTGTAATTTCCATGTATGCTTTTGCGTTTTATAGATTTTTGCCTTCAATAAACAAAATTCTTTCATCATACAATAGAGTTATTTTTTTAAAAAGTTCACTGGATTCGGTTAATGAATATCTTGGTTATGAACAAGAAGATTTGGGTGATGAAAAAGTTTCTTTTAAATGTAGTATAGTTTTAAAAGATTTAAGCTTTGAATATGATTCTAAAACCAAAGTTTTAGGTTCAGTAAATATAAAAATAGAAAAAGGGCAACGTACGGCTTTTGTTGGCGAAAGTGGTGCCGGCAAAAGTACAATTGCAGATGTTATTATGGGGCTCTATCGACCAACAACCGGCGATATTTTTATAGATGATCATAAATTGGATAAAACTAATATTAAATCCTGGCGACAAAAAATTGGCTATATACCACAACAAATTTATTTGTTTGACGGTACAGTTGCAGATAATGTTGTTTTTGGTCGCAATTTTAATAAAGAAAAGATTGTAGATGTGCTAAAAAAATCGAATATATATAATTTTTTGTTAACTAAAGATGAAATATATACAAAAGTTGGTGATGGCGGAATTTTATTAAGCGGTGGCCAAAAACAACGCATTGCAATAGCCAGAGCGTTATACTCTGATCCGGAACTTTTAGTTTTGGATGAAGCCACTTCCGCTCTTGATAATCAAACCGAAGAAAATATTATGAATGAAATTTATAGTTTAAATTTTGATAAAACTTTAATTGTGATTGCTCATAGGCTATCTACTGTTGAGCGTTGTGATAAAATTTATAAAATTGATAACGGTAATGTTTATTTGGTTGAAGATTTGGCGCAGTTGTATATACAAAATCGAAATACTGTGCAGCAGGTATTATGAATAAGCTTAATAATATTAGTATAATTCAGAGCTTGCCCAAAGGCTTGTCCTCCATAGCATTTATATCTTTACTAAAACTTTTATACGCAAAAGCGAAGGTGGAAGCTTTACGCGTAGGCTGGGTCATCCCGGCCACCGACTGCGTCCGACGAAGCTTTATGCGAAGTCTGGAGCCGGGATCCAGTCCGATTGGTTTACTATGAATAATTTTGCAGGCATAGATTTATTTTTTTTAAAAAACATAAAGAATGCACATATTCTTGACTATGGTTGCGGTGACGGTGCTTTTTCCGTCTTTTTAATCAAGAATGGCTTTAATGTTATGGCTGTAGATATTAATCCTGAATCAGAACATAAAATTAGTGCAGCATTAAATAGCGAAGAAAAATCCAGATTTAAATTTATGCTTTTAATTGGGCAAGATAATTTAAATAATTATTCGCAAAAATTTGATTATATTATTTGTAGAGAAGTTTTAGAACATATTAAAGATTATGAAAATATAATTAATATTTTTAGTAATATTATTAAAAGTTCAGGTGTTTGTATTATATCTGTGCCTACTTTTTTAACAGAAAAATATTTTGCATTTTGGGATAAAAATTGGTTTGCAAAATGTGAACATGTAAATATTTTTAAAAAGAAAGATATTTTAAATTTGGCAAAATTAAATAATTTTGAAGTTGCGCGTATTTCTTCTCATAGCTTTAATAGAACTATTTTTTGGAGTTTGGTAGTACCATTTAAAATAGAACATAGAATGGGTAAAATTTTAAATAAAAATAGATTTATTAATTTTACTGAGTATTTATCAAATGCTATTTGCTCTTTTAAATTTATAGATAAACTTGGAAATAAAATTTTGCCAAAAAGTAAGGTTTATTATTTTAAAAAATAAATATTAAAGTGAGCCTGAATGACTGAAATTGTTGTTGATAGTCTTTTGCTTGCCCAAAGGCTTGTCCGTCGAAGCTTTAGCGAAGTCGGAAGCTTTACGCGTAGGCTGGGTCATCCCGGTCACCGAGCCGGGATCCAGTCCTCAAAAAAAAGCATGAACGTTAATTCAAAAATTTACGTAGCCGGGCATACAGGCTTAGTTGGCTCCAATATCTTTAATAAACTAAAACAACTGGGTTATAAAAATATTATTACAGCAAATTTAAACGATTTAGACTTGCGAAATCAACAAGATACCGAAAATTTTTTTAAAATTAACAAACCCGAATATGTATTTCTTGCTGCAGCCAGAGTTGGCGGAATTTTAGCAAACAGTACATATAAAGCAGAATTTATCTATGACAACTTAATGATCTCAACAAATATAATTCATGCAAGCTATAAATATGGTGTTAAAAAACTTATTAATCTCGGCTCTTCATGTATTTATCCAAAATTGGCACTGCAACCGTTAAAAGAAGAATACTTGTTATCTGGTTACTTGGAATCTACAAACGAACCATATGCAATTGCCAAAATAGCGGCAATTAAGCTTTGTAGATACTATAATGAACAATATGGTACAAATTTTATCTCAGTGATGCCAACAAATCTTTATGGACCAAATGATAATTTTAATCTGGAAACCGGACATGTGTTGCCTGTATTTATCAGAAAATTTTATTTGGCAAAACTTTTACAAGAAAAAAAGTTAGATATTATCTCAAAAAATTTAAATATTAATTTTAAAAATATAAACGATATTTCGTTTGAATTCTCAAAACATAATATATATGCAGACAAAGTAATTTTATGGGGAACCGGTGAACCATATCGTGAATTTTTACATGTAGAAGACCTGGTTGATGCTTTAATTTTTTTGATGCAAACTTGTGAATATAAAGATATTGGCGAAATTATAAATATTGGTACCGGACAAGATCTTAAGATAAGTGAACTTGCAAATATGGTAAAAGAAATTGTTGGTTTTGCCGGGCAAATATTTTTTGATAACTTAAGACCTGATGGAACGCCAAGAAAACTTTTAGATGTTTCTAGAATTAAAAAATTAGGTTGGAAGCCAAAAATTATTTTAAAAGAAGGGATTGTAAAAGTTTATGAAAAATATAAAACTTTTGATAAGTAACATGAATATTAAAAATGAAAATATTTTTAGATTAATGGTTTTACTATCAATTATATTTTTATCATCTTTTATTAAAATTAGTTTTTTATCCGGATCTTATAAATTTTTCTTTTCGGGAATTAATTTTGTATTACCATTAGTTGGAAACTTATTTGGCGTAGCAACATCTGGTTTAATAGTTTTTGCATTTTTATTATTTAAGAAATTTACTATTGGTGGTGCGATTACTTTGGGTATTCCAACAGTGATAGCAACTGTTTACATTTCTTTGATGAGTAATTATAAAAATAATTTTAAAAATAAACTTTATAATTTTTTATTAAGTTTTATTTTACCTCTATTCTGTATGACTTTATTTATTTTTCATCCAATGGGAAATAAAGCTTATATTTATTCCTTTTATTGGCTTATTCCTGTTGTTTTATATATTGCCCAAAGATTTAAAAATTTTAATATTGTTTATCTTAATTACTTAACCGCTACTTTTTTAGCACATGCTGTAGGTAGTATAATTTGGCTTTATACTATGCCTATGACCGTAGAGCAATGGATTGGTTTGATGCCGGTTGTTTTTGTGGAGCGAATTATTTTTGCATTTGGGGTATATATTATTTATTGTATTTTAAAAAAGTTGTGTATTTTAGAATTAAATAAAATTAAATTTTTTAAAACTATTAAAAATATTTAACCAAAAAAGTATAAAAATATTATTTATAGGTTATTTATGCAATCAGTCATTGTAGCATGGTGTAAAACAAATGAAGTTGATTTTGAAAGTTTTGTGCCGTTGGAATTTTTGGGAAAAAGAAATCAACAATTAGGTTATTCTAATAATATAAATATTCTTTTTATAGATGGATTTGAAAAATTATCACAGCAATATAAACATTCTTTAAAAAGTTTAGGTTTTATTTTGCATAATGTATCTAAAATATTTAATGAATATGATAAAAAATTTTTTAAATTAAATAGGTTTGGTGATTATGAAAAAAAGTGTTTTTTAAGATGGTTGGTAATCGAAAAATTTTTTAATTCAGAGCCTATAGTCCATTACGATGGGGATATTGTTTTTAATGAAAATCCTGAAATTATAAAAAATAAAATTGAAAATAAAACATTTGTCTTGCAGGGTTGTCCGGCTTTTACAGTAATTAGTAACAATGAATGGTTTAATATATATAGAAGTGAATTAAATAAATTTACAAACGATATAGATAAATATTCTGAAATTGCATGGCAAAATCGAAACAATTGGGAAATTACATTTAAAACTAGGTGGGCAGGTTCAAGATTTAGAAAAATAATTTGGAGTGATCAAGATTTTTTATCGCATCTTATTCATACGAATAATATTATTCAAGATTCTGTAGAAGATGTCCTATTTAATTTTAAAGATTATGTTGTTTTTCAAAATCCTTTATTTCTACATCTTTATGAATACGAATTTCCATATAAATATGTGAGAATTAATGGTATTGATTATTTTGAATTTATCCGCAAAGATGGGCAAGATTGCTTTTATAAAAAAAAAATATTGTTTTGGCATATGCAATCTCATTTTAATTATTATTTAAGTAAATTTATTTTTAGAAAAAAATATTTGAAATTTATTCCAATGGGTAGATTAGAATTTAATACTTCTGCTATTGGATTTGAAGATTATGTTTATAAAAAAATGCTAAGATTTACAAAAAATATTGAAAGAAAAAAGGTATATAAATATTTTTTTGAAAAATATGATTTTAGCCGAGTCTTTAGAGATAATATTTGGTGGCGAAAAGGTATTTTCTATTAATTGTATACAAAGAAAGTTTTAATTTAAAAATTATAATGAGAGATATTTCATTAGAATGAATTGAATACTAGTGATTGTAGCAAAATCTTTACTGGAGCACCTTTATGTATAATTTTGTAAAAAATATTTCAAAAAATATAATAAATAAGATCTTTAATTTTGGCATAGCAGGAAGTTGTTTGGTAAAAGATTTGGAATTAAATTCTAAAAACAATTTAGTGTCCCAAATAGAGCAAAGACATTTATTATTTTTTTATAAAAATCTTTTATTTAACAAAAAATTTTTACCAAAAATTAATGAAGTTGGTTTTAGGTCATTTTCGCAGACAGATGAGGATGGTATTTTACTTTATATTTTTGCTGTAATTGGTACGGATAGTAAAATTTGTGTAGATATTGCATTTGCGAATCCATTTGGCGCGAACACAACTAATTTAATATGTAATTGGGGATGGACTGGCTTATTGGTCTGTGGCAGTCAAAAAGATAAAATATTTTCAGATGATTATTTTAAAAAACATCCTGATACCTTTTTACATGTGCCTAAAATTATAAATAAATGGGTAACGGCAGAAAATATAAATGATATTATTAAAGAGGCTGGAATAACCGGGACAATTGATTTGTTGTCTTTAGATATAGATGGTGTTGATTATTGGGTATGGGAAAAATTAGAGATTGTTAATCCAAGAGTTATTGTTGTTGAATTTAATTATGTTTTGGATTTTGAACGATCTATTACAATTCCATATAAAGATAATTTTGTTAGAAAAGATTTTGAAGATGATTATTATGGAGCTTCAATTCAAGCTTTTATAAAATTAGCGGATATTAAAGGATATAGGCTTGTTGCGTTTAATAAATATTATTTCAATGCTTTTTTTGTAAAAAAAGATTTGGGATTAGATTTGTTGCCCACATTATATATTAACAATTACAATAATTATTACTCAAATAGTCCTTGGATTTATGAGGATTTAAAAAAAAGATATGAAAAGGTTAAAAATTTACCTTGGGTTGAAATCGATTAAATATATAAAAATTTGTCAGCAACAATTTATTAATCATAATTTGGAAAAGGTTAATATTTAAATGCAGTGTAATATTTGTAAATATGAATCAAAATATATTTTTAATGCCAAAATATTAAACAAATATTTAATTAACTATTTTTACTGTAATAACTGTGAATTCTTGCAAACTGAAGAACCATATTGGTTAAATGAGGCATATTCTGAAGCAATAAGTTCTCTGGATACCGGATTAGTTTCTAGGAATATATCATTATCAAAATTTACAACTTTGTTTTTATATCTTTTTTTTAATAAAAATTTCCAATATTTAGATTATGGGGGTGGACATGGTTTATTTGTTCGAATGATGCGCGATATAGGCTTTGATTTTTATTGGCAAGATTTATATGCAAAAAATATATTTGCGCGTGGATTTGAATTGAATTTAAAAAATAATAAAATCAATCTTATAACTACATTTGAATGTTTTGAGCATTTTGTGGATCCAATTAAAGAATTCGAAAATATGCTACAAATTTCTTCTAATATTTTATTTTCAACTAGCTTGTTGCCAAATACAATTCCAGCGCCTGATAAATGGTTGTATTATGCATTAGAATCAGGGCAACATATTTCTTTTTATAGTTTAAAAACATTAAATTTTATAGCTGATAAATATAATTTAAATATTTATTCTTGGGGTAGTATTCATTTTTTTACTCATAAAAAGTTAAATAGATTTTTATTGTATATTATTAAATATTACAAAAATGATTGGATATTTAAATTTTTAAAAAATAGAAGTGGTTCTAAAACTAATTTAGATATGCTTTTAATAAAAAATAAGAGTATTAATGAAAATTCTTTATGATCATCAAATATTTAATGGCCAAATATATGGTGGAATATCCAGATATTTTTATAATTTAATTAATAATTTTTATATCAATAAAGATGTGAATTTTAAATTGTCCTTAATTTATTCTCAAAATTTTTATTTAAAAAATTCTATATTTATAAAGCCGCTAAGCTTTTTACAAGATAAAAAATTTAAGGGACGTGATAGATTGTTAAATTATTTTTTAGAAATTAATAAATTAAATTCTATATATAATTTAAAACTAAATAAATTTAATATTTTTCATCCTACAGAATATGATCCATACTTTTTAGCTTATCTTGATAATAAGCCATATGTATTAACTGTTTATGATATGATTCATGAATTATTTTATAAAGAAAATAAAAAATATATAGAAAATAAAAAAGAACTTATTTTAAAAGCTTCGAAAATTATTGCTATATCGCAAAATACAAAAAAAGACATATTAAAATTTATAGATGTACCGGAAGATAAAATAGATGTTACATATTTGGCTTCTGATTTAAATATTGGTTTACAGAAAAAAGTTAATTTACCTGAAAATTATTTATTATTTGTTGGAAATAGAGATGGTTATAAAAATTTTGAAATTTTTTTGAAGAGTCTTTTGATTTTGTTTAAAAAATATGAAAATCTGACTTTAGTTTGTGTTGGTGGCGCTGCATTTACATCCAAAGAATTAGATTTTATTTATGAAAATAATCTAGTAAAAAAAATTTTTCATATGTATTTATCTGATAATCAACTTAGTTATGCCTATTCACATGCACTGACTGTTATATTTCCATCTCTTTACGAAGGATTTGGTATTCCA
>JAHIKO010000006.1 GCA_018897535.1 Candidatus Dependentiae bacterium | reverse complement strand
TACCTATTATTTTAAAATATTATTTTTATTTAAAAATAATTATATATATTGTTTTTGAATCTGCAAATAAACGAATTTGGGTTAAAAGTTAATTTTAATTCTATTTTATATTTGTTTTATTTTACAAATAAATCATCTTCAATATATTTTGCTAGAGTAATTTCTGTAAGCTCCGGATAAAATTCTTTTTGTTGATTTATTGCCATTTGCAAAGGTGTAAATCCCATTTTATTTTTGAGATCTTTTTTTGCTCCGTGTCTTATAAGTCTTTGTATGATATTTATATAATCTTGTAATTTGTCAGGATTACATCCTTTATAATCTTCACTTTTTGATGGATATAACCATGTTTCACCCAATCCGGCTAAATGTAATGCCGAGTTGCCATCTTCATCTATAAGATTTGCATTGGCACAATTTGAAAGAAGGCATTCGACGGCTTCTTTATTTCCATCTAGAGCGGCAATGTGTAGCGGTATGTTTGTACCATACCCATCAACATTGGCTCCAAGTTCTATTAAAACAGAAATGATTTCAGGTAGATTGCGTTCAGCTGCCCACCACAATGCAGTTCTTCCTTCGCTGTCTGGAAGATTAACGTTGGCTCCTGATTTAATAAGGGATTTTACTTGCTCAATTTGCGTGATTTTGCATTCTTCAAAAATCGCAAGAAAGGCGTTTAATGCATCTTCTTTTCCATATTGATCTGCACTCCAAGTTACCATTATAGGATCAATATTATCTCCTTTATGATAAGCTTTACCGCAAAAGGATTCACCTTTAGCCTCGGTCCAACAGTAAACAGCATTTTTTATTGCCTGTATATAAGTTGGAGCTAAACTAAGTTCTTCATCAATAATAACATTATGCAAAGGGGAATAACCATCTTCATCCAGTGTATTCAGTTCACTTGGTGACAGAATTTGACTCGGTAAATTGTTTTTTTCTTCGCTTAATAATTGTGCTGTTCCATTGTTTGCGAAAATATTGAAAATTAGTGAAAAAGATAGAAATATCTTAAATATTTTTTTATTCATAAAATAACCTCATTAAAATACATATAAATTCTATTTTAATTATGCCAATATATTTTGATTAAACAAATGGGTTTCTTGTGAATTATTTGCGTTTATTTCAAGAAATTAAAAAGCAGCTTTTTTGAGTGAAGAATAGTCAATTTTTTGGTCGTTTTTTAAAAAATCTTGCCAATCTGTGATTAATAATAGGTTTGGATAAACAATTTTATTTTTTAATTCTTCTTGAGAATACCAATTTACCTCTGTGATGCCCTCGTTTATAGCATCTTGAGTCTTTGTTATATTGCCACCAATAAAATTGCACAAAAACCATAATTTTAGTAAACGATGCTTGCTGGAAAGAAGATCTTCAACGTATAATAATTTTTCTACTTTTACATTAACTCCTGTTTCCTCAAATACTTCTCTAATTAATGCATCTTCAAGTGATTCATTAATGTTTGCAGCACCACCTGGGCCAACAAAAACAGTATTTTCATTTAGGTTTTCATATCTGACCAGTAAAATTTTGTTATCTTTTAAAATTATTCCACCGGCTGCAATTCTGTATTGTTGCATATTTGCAAATCTTTCTTTTTAATTTTTTTTAAATAATAACGGGCTAATAATAATTCCAATAATTATTCCATAAGTTATTGTGTAATGAAAAATTTGTGGTGGTAAAATGGAATAATTAAATGGAGTATTCAAAAAATAACATTTTAATTCAAATGATAATACGTAAAAAGCATATGCGATTAAAGCTTTTATAAAATTTGGTTTTACTGATTTTAAATATTCTAATTTATTCATATTAAATTCATTTATTGATTCATAACATTAAAAAATTTTAAAGATTCTATCTTAAAGCTAATTTTATTAAATGTACACTATCAATAGGAGTATAAATTTTTAAGTCATTAATTTTGTTAACATCTATCCATTCGGCTTCGTTCACATAATCTAATTCCGTTTTAGATAAATTTTTTGTAGAAATATTTCCACTTATTTTTTTTACTAAAAAATAAATTAATGGACAATTTCTGTATTTATTTTCTTTTGCGTTTGTTTGATGAAAAAATGAAGTTTCACATAGTAAAGGCTTTATTGGTTCTACAATTATCCCTGTTTCCTCAAAAAATTCGCGTTTTAAGGCTTGGTCTATTGTTTCATATATTTCAATTTTTCCGCCGGGAAAATCATAGCCATCAAATTGTTTTGATAATAGTATTTTATTATTATCAATTAATACACCATAAACAGATGGTCGAAAGGTAAGTTTATTTGAATCAATTTCTATTTTGTTTCCATTTATATCGTGACATATTATTTTTTTATTCATGATTTTTTCTTGATATTAATAATTTTTAAATTGTGCCACAAAAAAAACTTTCAATTATTTAATGTTTAAATTAACATGTTGGTTAGAACAAACTTTATAGAATAAATTTTTGTTTGTAAAAGGAATATCGGTGAAAAAAATATTCTTATTATCACTTTTTATTATTGGAACAATTTTTTGTATAGAGCAAAAAGATAAAGGAAATGCAATGGAAAGACATGTAAAGTATAAAAATATAATATTTGATTTTGGTGGTGTGCTTACAGAATTTCCTTTACAAAAAATTTTTCAGGATATTTTTGTACAAGGTGAAGAGGTTATGTCAATGGAGTTATGGCAAGAATTATTTTGGTGTGATTCTTTTGCGGAATTACAACGTGGAAATATTACAGCCGCACAAGCTTTAAAAACTCTTCCTAAAAAATATAACCAAGATCAGGTTATAAAATTTTTTTATAGCTTACCTGCATACTTAACTCCTGTACCTCAGGTAATTAATCTAGTAAAGCTTCTTAAGGAAAAAGGATATAAGCTTTTTTTGTTATCAAATAGTGCTTCTGATATTGATTTTGATAAAACGGAGTATGGTTTTTTAAAATTATTTGATGGTCTTATTTATTCACATATAGTGCATGCTATAAAACCTGATCCGGAAATTTATCATATTTTGTTTGATACATATAAAATCAAAGCCGAAGAATGTTTGTTTATTGATGATTTTGAAAAAAACATTATTGGGGCTAAGGCTGTTGGTATGGATGGTATTATTTGTGTTGATCACGATCTTATGATTAAAGAATTAGGAAAATTTGGAGTTTTACAACAAGCGGAGATAGATAGTTTATATTTAACTATCAAACCATTTGAACATAAATTTGATCAAAAAGAGCACAATTTATAAATGTAAATAAATTATGTATTATTCCAAGGGTAGAATATAGTGAAGTCTTTACAACCAGCATTACGAAGCTAAATAAATAAAAAACGAGACTTATTATATTTTAATATATTAGCATCATCTATAATTATTATAACAATATCATATTATTTAGAGGAGATTTAAGTATGGCATTTAGTGTAAAATCCAAAAAAAGTGGAAAAACATATTTTCTACATTCAAAGGAAGTTAAACTCAAGGGTGATCGTAAACAAAATATCTATTACTTTGCGGGTGAAGCTGGGAGTAATGTTCTTGCGGCACTTCCTACAGGATATGAGGTTGTGGAAAATGAGCGAACAGGACTTCCTATGTTAAGGAAGAATAAATAGATTAATAATTAAAAAAACTGTCATGCCAGCCATAGCTCCGCAGGAGCGGCGGCTGGTGTACCTTAATTGACACATTTAGAACCAAGGCTATAGATTTTAGTTTTAATTTACAAGACCGATACATATAAAAGCTTATTTTTAAAAACAAAGTTAGACAATATTAGCAAATAATAAAAAGAAGAAATGCGATTAAGTGTAATTCTTAATCTATCTGATTAATATATTTTTTTGCAAAATTTACAATATTTTCGTTATTAATACCATTATTTGATAAAGACATGGGATATGACAATGAAATAGGATAATAACCAAAAATAATAGACACAACTATTCCCATTTTTCCACCCAAAGAAGCCTTCCTCAATAAGCTAAAAATACTCTTAACTCTGATCCCTATTAATTTAAAATCAGGGCTTCGCTTAGTTGAATATAATTCAAATTCTTTAATATTCTTCCATA
Organism: Candidatus Dependentiae bacterium; assembly: GCA_018897535.1. Lineage (NCBI taxonomy): Bacteria > Candidatus Babelota bacterium. The sequence goes on along the minus strand of JAHIKO010000006.1, from coordinate 14,495 downwards.
CAATAAAGCCGTATCCTTTAATAAAAACTCCATTTTTATTAATAATCGCCAAAGGTGAAGGGGCATTCATATAAAAATAAAGTTGAACTATCACTATTAAAAATAATAAAATTAATAAAATTAAAAGAAAATTAATAAAAGGAATAATATAAAATTCCAAGAAAAAAGGTATTCGAAAATTTACAATTAAATAAAAAAAAGAAAACATACTTATCAATAATATTATTGGTAAAAACATTATAAATATAAGATATTTAATCGACTCTTTATCAAAGGGTATAACAATCTCTTCGTTATTCATACTTATATTCATTCTTTAAATATTAAAGTTGCTTTCTACTATTACTTTAGTAAAAAGCAACTTAATTTATTAAAACAGGCTTAAGGTGTTGGAGCCACCAACCCAATCATCTCTGCAGCAACAGCTACTCCTTCTATTGTTGGTGCAGCAGCAACGCATTCCTGAATACCAAAAACAATACCTGCAGGACCAGTCGTAACAATATTTGCAACCATAATCCCACCATAAGCAACAACTTTTGTACCCCAATAAGCTACCAATGCACCAAATGGACCGCCACCTGATACTCTAATGTGGCTTTTTAAGCTATATTCACCATCACTCATTTGGGTTACAGAAATATAGCCGCTGTGAGAACGACTTAGTGCTTTAAACAACTGTTCAGCTTCTTTTTTATCAAATTCTATTTTTTGAGATGTTTCAGTTGTTGCCATTTTTTTAAATTGTTTTTTAGTAATCTTTTCAAATTCTACTTTTTGACCATTAATTTCTACAACCTTTAGGTTTCCCAAGAATTGCATTAACTCTTTGCTTGAAAGATTTCTTATTTCTTTATCAACAAAACAATTTCTAACTCTGTGAATTTCACCATCTTTTTTTATTGAGAAGCCTTTTTTATCATGTAAAACTTTAATTTTACCGAGCGTATTTGGAACGAACAAATTCTTTTTATCAATTTGAACAGGTTTCAGTGAGTTAAAAAGTAAAGCTGTAACTAACAATAACGATTTTATATAAGATTTAAACATTAAACAAATCCTTAATTTTAGTTTTCATTACGTACAATAAGATATAAACGACAATTACTACTCTTAAACAATTGGAATTTCTATGTTCATTTGTTTTTCTTCATTCTCCCATTTTATAAAACATTTTTTAGATTCCACAACTCCTTTCATTATTAAAATTTATAAATTACAAATAACAACTTTGAATAACTATACATAGTAAAAAATAAAAAACAATAATGAATTAATTGTTTTCTAAATAAGAAGGCCGGCTGTTAAAAAAATTAATTTTAAGTTTTATATGGGCTCTGCCAAAGCCCGCATAAGGCTAGCCTTATGAATTCGTTACTTTTTCATGTTCTTATATTTACTCTGGAAGTCTGTTCAGTTTTTTGTTTTTATATTTTACAAAGCAAGGCTTTGCAAAGCGTAACATTTCGCAATAAAGTTATTTGCAAAGTAATTGTTTTTGTTGTGCGAAGGTCTGAGGTCTTTTTAATTTAAAACTTATATTTAGTAAACTACCACCGACCTTGTCGGTGGCTTTAAGGGCATACCCTCATAAATATCCTATTGATCTGATTGTTGATTGCTCGGATTGTCAAAGCTGGTGCGCCTAGCAGGACTCGAACCTGCGGCCTAGCATTTAGGAAACGCTCGCTCTATCCACCTGAGCTATAGGCGCAATATGATTATGAATTTCAAGGTGCTATAAATTACTACTATTCTCGCTATTTCTTAATTCATCCCAAGTTTTTTTTGCTTCAGGATATTTTTCAAGTATGTTACTTATCAAAGAATTTATATTTTCAATAACTTCAGTTTGATCACCTGAATATTCAATTAGCGCTAATCCAATAGCAATTTCTATGCACGCTGGTGTCTTTTTTCCTATCAGATTATTAATTATATCCGTTTTTTCAGCAAAATCTTCTAAATCGTATTCATAGAATAGGGTGATTAATTCTTCTTCATTTGGCATTTGTACAGTAATACTATCTGTATTCATAGCATTGCAAGTTATATTTAATGACAATATTAAAAAAAGTGAAACCAATATTTTTTTAAACATAATTTTATCCTGTTATTTAAAATAATTTATGCGCCTATTTTTGGTCACAGCATAGTTTTAAGTAAAGGCTATAACCATATGGACTAAAATGACCGGATTCAGAATGACAAATTATAAAATAAATAAATTTCAGTCCTGGCCTGCCATACGAAGCCTTGGCGAAGTATGGTGCGCCCGGCAGGATTTGAACCTGCAACCTTCGGATTCGAAGTCCGCGACTCTATCCAATTGAGCTACGGGCGCGAGATTAACAAAATATTTCAAATAAATTTTTTACGCAGAAGCTTGCCTGTGCGCCATAGCCTTGGCGACGGCGTAAGCTACGGGCGCGAGATTAATATTTAATTTCAAATATATTTTTAAAGCGGAGGCCTGTCCTACGTAGCCACGAATGGCGAAGTAGGAGCGCGATTACTTTTATAATTATAATCCAGAATTTCTGCATGTAAACTGTCATAATTATTTAAATCTTAATAATCACGTTTATTTGGAATAATACCTCGAACACCGCCTTTGGGATTTTCAATGTCGCCTAAACGTCTTGGAATTAAGTGAACGTGAACATGAAAAACAGATTGACCTGCAGATAAACCTATATTGACGCCAACATTAAATCCGGTGACGGTTTTGTCTTCTTGTAAAATTTCTTCTTTTATTTTTTTTAATAATTCATTTATTTCTAAAATTTCATTATTTGTTAGATCAAAAAAACTTTCTACATGTCGTTTTGTTATTATTAAACTGTGGCCAGTAGTTACAGGGAATTTGTCTCTTATTGAATAGGCTAATTTGGATTCGGATAAAATTTGCACATTGTTTTTATTGCAAAAGATACAGTTATTGTTTTTCATAATTATATCACTATTCTTTATTATTTTTATTTTGTATTATTTAATTTTAAAATAGCATTATAGCATAAAACATCAAAGGAATTTTATGGATGAATTATTAGATTTAGTAGATGAAAATGATATTGTAATTGAGACTATGTGGCGATCAGAAGTTCATGCAAAAGGGCTTTCTAATTTTAGAGCAATAAATGCTTTTTTAAAAAATTCTCAAGGCGAAATTTGGATACCATTGCGTGTTGCTACCAAAAAATTATTCCCATTACACTTAGATATGAGTGTTGGTGGTCATGTAAGTAGTGGTGAATCTTATGATCAATCTTTTAAAAGAGAGCTTTTGGAAGAATTAAATATAGACTTAACACAAGTTGTTTATAGAAAAATAGGATTATTTGTGCCACATAAGCATAACGTTTCTGCCTTTCAGACTGTTTATGAAATAGATTATGAAAAAGATCCTGATTTTAATAAAAACGATTTTATTGAGGGACATTGGATGTTCCCGGAGCAAGTTATACAATTAATTGCGTCTGGTAAAAAAGCAAAAAGTGATTTGCCTAAATTATTAAGATTGATTTACGGTGTTTAGGCTTTGAAAACTGTCGTTTATAATCTCTTGGCTTGTGATTAAACAATTTTCAAGTTCTTCAATTTTTATCAACGGTTCTATATCTACTTTGTAATATAAATCCTGTTTTTCTATATTTGTGATTTTGCCAAGACAAAAGCCTTCAGGATAAACCAATCCCTTACCGCTTGATATTACAAAATCTTCGAGTTCAAGCTCTGACAAATGCGAAACAAAACTGAAATTTAGTTTATTAATATCGTTTGAGCCTTCTACAATTCCATTTGAGTGAGTTTTATTGCTGTAAGCACTAATTTTATTTTTTTTATCAGTTATTAAAGTTATCTTGCTGTGCCATTTTGATACGTCGGAAATTTTTCCGATAATTTGAAATTTGTATATTGCTACCATATCTTTTTCAATACCGTGATTTTTACCTTTATTTATTAAAAAATATTGTTCTGCATGTGAAATATTTTTTAAAATTATATTTGCAAAAATAACATTTTCTAAAGCATAACGTTTTTTAAAATCAAGAAGATCTTTACTTTTTTCATCAAAATTTATTAAAGATTTTAATTCAATATTTTCTTGTAAAAGTTTTTCATTGTCTTCTCTTAATATTATATTATCTGAAAGAAGTTGTGCGTAATTTTTTTTTCGTAAAGCTGCAGCTTCTACAGGTTTGACAATTTTATTGCAAACAACTAGAAATGGATAAGAGACATTCGAAATAAAATTTTCCAACCCGGATCTTTTTTGAGTTATTATTTTATATATTAAAAGAATTGAAAATAAAATTATTATAATTTTGAAAAATTTATTTTTGTTTATTTTTTTACTAAATCTCTTTTTCATTTTTTTTATTTTATTTTTTTAAATTATTTAAAATATTTTCTATTTCTTGTTCACTTTGCGCTAAAACTAAACTATTTCTTATTTTAGCTGCATCGTGTATTTCTCTTACGTAAAACGGTAGATGTTTTTTTACTGCATTAAATCCATGATGTAATCCATAATATTTAGAATTAAGTTTTAAGTGCTTTATTGCAATGTCAAGTTTTTCATTTTCTGAGATTTCAAAAGGTTCATTTGTGAGTGTAGATAAAATTTGTTTGATTTTCCATGGTTCACCATAAAAAGCTCTGCCAATCATAAAACCATCAGCACCGGTTAATTCACAAGTTTTTATTGCAGTTTGTGCATCTACGATATTTCCGGAAAAAATTACCGGAATTTTAACGGCTTTTTTAATTTTTCTCACAATATCAAAATCCAGCTCACCGGTAAAACCTTGTGATTTTAATCTTGGATGAATAATTATTCCATCTACACCAAGCTCTTCACTCATTTTTGCAACATAAAGTCCATTTTTTTCATTATAACCGGCTCTAATTTTTATTGTTACCGGAATTTTTCCATTAACTTTTGTTACTAAAATTTTTATAAGTTCTTTCAATAATGGAATATTCGCCATAAGCGCTGCTCCGGAGCCGGCATCAATAATTTTTTTTGCCGGACAACCGGAATTTAGATTTATCATTTCAAAATTTTGTTCTAAAATTTTTTCTATTGCGGTTTCGACAAAGTTTGTAGAGTTTGCCGAAATTTGAAAACAAAGAGGGTGCTCTATTTTTTGAATATTGAATTCATCTGTGATTTTTGCATTTGCCACAGATGCAGCATGTCGCATTTGTCCAAAAAGTAGTTCATTGGGTGAATAGATTCTTATCAATTGTCGCATTGGTGAATCTAAAAAACCGTCTATTGGTGCGGACATAAATCTTGGAACTTTTAGATTTTTAAAATTTATAGATTCAGTCCAAAATGTTTTTTGCATTTATTCAAATCCCGCAGGGTTTTTAGTGTGATAATCTGTACTTTGTTCGAATGCATAAGCAACTTGATAGATTAAACTTTCAGACAATCTTGGTCCTATAAACTGAAAACCTATTGGTAAATTTTCTTTTGAAAATCCACATGGAAGTGAAAGCGCGGGATTACCTGTAATATTTGTTGGGACTGTGAAATAGTCAGCCATCTGTGTTTTAAATGGATCGGCACTTTCTTGGCCGACTTTAAATGGTAGAGTTGGAACTGTAGGACTTATTAAAAGATCTACAGAATTAAAAATATTTTCAAAATCTTGCCTTAATAAAGATCTGGCAATATCGGCTTTGTTGTAAAATGTATTTTTATTATCGGCAGATAAAACATAATTTCCGGTTAATATTCTTCTTTTAACTTCTATGCCAAATCCGGCACCGCGTGTATTTAGATATAGGTCTTTTAATTCTTGAGCACTTTTATCTCTTGATCCGTATAATGTTCCATCAAATCTTGCCAAATTTGATGCAGCTTCTGCGCGAGTGATTATAAAATAAACTGAAATACCATATTTTAAATTTGGTAATGTTACATATTCAATTTTTGCGCCTAATTTTTCGAGTTGATTTATTGCATTTTCAAATCCGGACAAAACTTGAGAGTCAACACTTTTTGAATTCAAAGAATCTTTTATTACACCAATTTTTAAATTTTGAGGTAATTTACCGGTCAAATTTCGTGTGAAATCTTCATGCTTTCTGGCAAGTGTCGTTGAATCTTTTGAGTCCTGCCCCATTATTATGGATGATATAAGGGCATTATCATAAACGGTTTTAGTTAAAGGGCCAACCTGATCGTTTGAAGATGCAAATGCAATAACTCCGTATCTTGAAAATGTGCCATATGTTGGGTATAAACCAACCAGACCACAAAATGCTGCAGGTTGTCTTACTGACCCACCGGTTTCCGATCCCAGTGCCCATGGAACAAGCCCTGCGCAAACAGCAGCAGCTGAACCGGAGCTGGATCCTCCGGGAACTAAGTCTAAATTCCAAGGGTTTTTAGACATTCCAAAGGCTGAAAATTCTCCTGAATTTCCCATGGCAAATTCATCCATATTTGCAGTTGCTAAAATTTGTGCACCGCTATTTTTTAATTTTTCGGTAACGGTTGCATCATAGGGGCTTGTATAATTTTTTAAAATATTAGACCCACAGGTAATTTTTTTATCTTTTTGAGAAATATTACTTTTTAATATTCCCGGTATGCCGGACAGTACGCGTTTGTTATCAATATTAATATTGTCTAAATTATTTGGTTCAAAAATATCTATGGTTGCATTTAATTTATCTTTATATTTTTTTAATCTATTTAAATAAAAACTAATAGATTCTGATGGATTAATTTCTTTTTTGATTAACTTTTCTTTTAATTCTTTTATTGTTAAGAACGGTTTCATATGTTACAAGCCTTTTATTTTTTTATTTTAATATTTTAGGAACAACGAAAAAATAGTTTTTTTCTTCCGGTGCTTGGCTTAAGATAGCGCTGGAATTAGTACTCTGAGCTATATCGTCTCTTAAAATATTTATATTTTTGGTATTTTTTGACTCTACATTTATTTTTATTTCGTCCAAATCTTTTGTATATTCTAAGACTTTTGTTATTTGATTTAATAGTTCATCAAGTTCTTTATCATTTACTTTCAAAGCTGAAAGAGTAGCTATTTTTTGTAATTCTTTTTTATCAAGCTTGACCATTTATTCCCCTATTTAAATTTCTTTATGTTGCCACTTTGCTGATTTTATTCTTTTTAAGAAAAATAATCCCATAATTCCGTTATTAATATAAAATGATCCGTAAATTAGTACAAATTTTAAAACTTGATTTTCAATATTCATATGAGAAATAAGTGTAACTAATGGTGTAAAAAACAATAAACATGAAAAAAATCTGACTTTCATGACGCTGGTTACATCTCCGGCACCTCTTAAGGCTCCGGCTAAAATAAGTTGAACAAAGTCAAAAACAACCAAAATACTTATAAAAACAAGTGCCGGGGCAGCTAAATTTGTAAATTTATTCTTATGATCGAATATTTGTACAAATTTTTCTGCATAAATGCATAATATTGAAAGTGTTATTGCAAGCATTGCCGCAGTTAAAATCATAACTTTTTTAATATTATTTTTTGCGCCGTCGTAATCTTTTGCACCGAGTCTATTGCTTACTAAAAAAGTTATTACTGAGGCAAAACCGATTGCGGGTAAAAATGCAAAACGTTCAAGATCTCTTACGCATCCATAAGATGCCATAGCATATTTACCTAGAGGAGCTATGGCTTTTGCTAGTAATACATAAGATCCGGCAAGTGAGCCCTTATCAAGCATTATTGGTAGACTTAATTTTATGATTTTTAGGAATTTTTCTTTGCTAAAATAGTTAAAAAACATTTGGGCAAAATATTTTTTATATTCTTTTTTATTAATTATGTAAAAAAATGCAATTGTTATCATCACAATATATTGAAATATTGTTGCATATGCAGAGCCATCCAACCCCATTTGTTTAACGCCAAACTTACCAAGAACAAATGTGTAATCAAGTAATACAAAAACTATATTACCAATCATATATATGACCATCGGTGCTTTTGTATTTTTTACAGCACGCATGAATGCAAAAAACCCTAACGATATAAAAATTAATAAAACAGACATAGATTTTAGTCTCAAAAATGGAAGCCCCTGTAAAATCATTTTAGGTGATAGCCCCATAAATTGTAAAATTGGAGCCGAACCGAAAAATATTATAAAAAAGAATGTGAGGCCTATAAGAGTTGTTGTCCAGAATGTTGAGCCAAAATCATGTCCGCATTCTTCATATTCTTGTGCACCATTATGTCTACCCATTATTGCTATTGCTGCAACAGGAATAGCTTCAGCTAATTTTATTAAAAAAGCTAAAAAATTATTTACCATTCCGAGTGTTCCATAGGTTGTTGTTGATTCTAAACTTGAAATTATGTAAGAATCTATTATTGGGGGAAGAGATATTAACATGGCATTTGAAATCATTTCAGGAAGCCAGTAAGAAAGAATATCTTTTACTGAATCGCCACTCTTTAATATTTTGTTTATTTGTTCTTTCATAACTATTCCTCTTATGGTAATTTTATACAATAATCTACAATAAGGTGTAATGGTTTACTCTAAAGGAAAAGTATGATCTTTGCAACCCTGCGAATTTTTATGATTTTGGTTTTTAAATGTGTGGGACTTATTACATACACTTTTTCAAAAAAAAGAAAAAATATTGCAATAAAAAATATTAATGCATGTTTTGTGCCTAAAAATAGTTCTGATATTAAAAACAACAAAAAAACTATCAGAAAGAGTTTTGCTTTATTAGGTCAGTCTCTTGCCGATTTTATATTGGTTCGTTTTTATAAAAAAGATAAAATAAATAACTATTTTAAAATAAAAAATTTGGATTTTTTTAAAGACGCTTTAAATAAAAAATGTGGTGTAATTTTATCTACGGCTCACTTTGGCAGTTGGGAACTGGCAGCTCATTTTTTAGCTTTAAATGGATTTAAAAGCTTTATATTGTACAATCCAATAAGAAAATCAGCTTGGTTTGAAAAAATTATTAAAAAGAATAGAGAATTTTCCGGTAATACATTAATTCCAAAACAAAATTCGCTACTTACTCTTTATCGACATTTAAAAAATGGTGGAATTGTGTTATTGGCATCCGATCAACATGCGTATTCGCCAGATGGACGTGAATATGAACTATTTGGTAATAGAACTTTTTTGCATAGTGCATTTATAAAATTAAGTTTAGAAACTAATTCACCAATTGTTTCCGGTTTTGTTTATACTAACGACTTATTTAGTTATGAAATGGATATTTGTGAGCCTATTTATCCGAAAGATTATGTAAGTTATAATGATCCTGAATTTGAAATATTAAAAAAACACACAAATTTACTTGAAAATGCAATCAAAAAATCACCGGAAAATTGGCTTTGGACGCATAGAAGATTTAAAGAAACTATAAATTATTAATAAATATTTTTATATTATGAAAAAGATATTATTTTTACTTGTTTTATTTAATCAAATTAATCTATTTGCAATGAAAGATAAAAAGATTGAAGATATTGTAAATGAGATAATTTCTGTTGATGATTATGATAATGTTAAAAAAAAATCATATGAATATTATGATAAACAAATTTCAAAAATACGAATGGCCTATCAAACGGATAAAATAAAATTTGAAGAAAAAAAATATTGTGAAAAATTAAATAAGATATGTCGTGAATTTTATTTAATCTTAGATTCAAATCAAAATAATGATTCAGATTTTTATTTTTTAGTATGGCGTGTTATTAATTTTGGAATTAAATATTATGGATTAAAGAATATATATTTATCTTACTATTGGTCTAAAATTCCTGAGGTAAGTTATTATTCTTGTGATTGTAATATGAGCGAATTTTCTATATTTGCGGTTATGTTGATTGAAATGTTAAAAAATAAATTAGATTCTAATTTTACCATATCAATAAATAGTTTAAATCAACAAAATGAAATTAAATTTAGAATTAAAACAAACTTACTTTTGATTAAATATATTTTGAGCGAAAAAGTAAAGCAAATGGATCCAAGTAGCTCACGCCGTCTTTTTAGAACGAATTCAAACGGTGTTTCTAACGATTCTAATAAATATGTATAATAAATAGGGGCTTTAAACTTAAGCCCCTATTTTATTTTATAAGTTATATTTATCTTTTGAAAAATCCTGTTTATCAGAGGATGCTTTTTTTCTTAAATCTTTTATTTTGTTTTTTTCTTTTCTAACAAGAGACATCATTTTAGTTACAGCGTTATCAACAGCCAAATACATGTCGGAACTTTCATCGTGAGAATTTAGATCAAAATCCGGGGTTTTAAGATGTAATTTTGCAAGATGATGTTTGTGTTGATTATTAGCCTTTAGCCACAATTCTACAAACCTAGGGGTTTTCCATTCCGGATCGCTAATTAATTCTTTTATTTTTAAAATTTTTTCAGTTGCAACTTTTTCCAATGCATCCGAATGTGGCATGCCCTCGAATGTTATTTTTATTTCCATCATTATCTCCTAATTATTTTATTAAAGAAACTTAGTAGACATTTCTGTATAAAACTGTGTACCAAAATACATCTCTTTTGTTGTCTTGTCATTTATTATATCTTTAATGGTGCCGGATTTTATAATTTGTCCCGATATTACAACATAGCACCTTGATGCTATTGATAATAGTTGATCAACGTTGTGATCCGATATAAGTACAGCCATGCCGTTTTTTGCCATATTTGCAAAAATTTCTTTTAACTCATAAATGGATTTTGGATCTACTCCGGCAAAAGGTTCGTCCAACATAATTGCATCAGGGTACATTAGTATGGATCGTATAACTTCCAATTTTCTTTTTTGCCCACCGGAAAGTGTTACGGCTAATTGTTTTTTGTGATCTTGTAAGTTTGTTTTTTCAAGCCATGAATACATTTCATCTTTAAATTGTGCGTATTTTTCTTTTTTATTATTCCAGTAATTATGATATTTAAATATTAATTTTAAATTATCCAAAACTGTTAATTGCCTTATTAAAGATGTTTGTTGCGGAAGATACAATAAACCATTTTCAATACGCTTACTGGTAGACCAATTATTAATTATTTCATTTTTGAATTTAATAATATTTAAGTTTGACTCAATATTATATTTTGGTGATTTTAAAAGACCTATTACTGATCGCAATAAAGTTGTCTTTCCCGCACCATTAGGTCCTAAAAATGCAACTACCTCATTTTTATTTAAATTAAATGAAATATTACTCAATATTTTTTTATTACCAAAAAATTGACTTAAATTTTCTATACCTAAAAGTGCCATTTTTATTTTTTTATCACTATAAATTTTATTGGACAACCTAGTAAATCGTATTTTTTTCTTAAAATGTTTTCTATAAAACCAAGCTGAGACGGGCCAAACCAGCTGATCTGATTAACCTTTAATTTAAATGTTGGTATTTTGGCACCTTCTATCCAAGAAATTTTATATAATTTCAATTCTATTGTTTTATGAAATAGAGGCTTTTGCATTAAGCTGTTTTTTACAAGTTCATCTATTTCTTCATTGTTGAATTTTTGATTTAGCCTATCCCATAATTTTTTTATTTGTTTGCTTATGTTACTTATGTTTTTTTTATTTTTACAAGAGATCCATACAATAGGCATTTTTTTAAGAATAAAAGCATATTCTTTCAAATTATACTCTAGAACTTTACGTTCTTCCGGTGTAATTAAATCTGTTTTATTAAATGCAATAATTAAAGCTTTTTTTTCTTCATATGCATAAAAAATTAATTTTAATTCCTGATCTGAAAGTTTTAATTCGCTTGCATCAGCGACAAGCATTATTATATTGGAAGTTCTTACAGCACTCAAAGAGCTTTTTACCATAAGCGTTTCAATTGTTTCTACTACATTGCTCTTTTTTCTAACGCCTGCAGTATCTGTAAGAAGAACTAAGTCCTGTGAAATATATGTATGGTCTGAAATTGCTTCACGCGTTGTTCCGGCTATTTCAGATACAATACTGCGCTCTTCTTGTAATAATAAATTTGTAAGTGAAGATTTCCCGACATTTGGTTTACCTATTATTGTAACTTTATAGTTAGCTTTATCTTCCTGAATTTCTGTTTTAGGTTCCGGAATAATTTGTGTGATGTGGTCTAGCAAATTATTAACGCCAAAGCCATTAATTGCAGATACTTCAATTAAATCTTTTATTCCAAGTTTATAAAAATCGCCCAAGTTTTCTTCAAGCGCTTTTCTATTATCGGCTTTATTTAAGAGTAGGACAATCGGTTTATTGGTTTTTTTTAGAACTTGTGAAACTTGTATGTCATCTTTTGTGAGGCCATTTTTGCCATCACACACGAAAAGTATTAAATCAGCTCGTGTTAATAAATCTAAAACTTTTAATCTGACATTTTCCAATATAATATCTTTTTCTTTTTTAAAAGATACACCACCAGTATCTATAAGTTCAAACGTTTTATCATTGTGAGTTATAATCTCGGTTATATAATCTCTTGTAACTCCTTCGAGTTCTAGAACAATACTTCTTGAACTTTTTGCAATTCTGTTGAATAGTGTCGATTTTCCGACATTAGTTCGTCCAACGATTACAACTTTTGGATATTTTTTGTTTTTTTTCATTTGGATTCGTCCCCCTGTTTAATTTTTCCCGGAAAATAATTTTGGATTAAACTAGTTGTAGGCCATTTTTCCGTATTTATAGTATTTGTTTGACTGTTTATTTTTGATTGAGTACTAATTGGTTTTATGTCAGATGCAATTTCTTGTTTTTCAATAATTTTATCTTGTATTATTTTTGATTCTAAAAATTCAAAATTTGCTGCCATTGGGTAGTATTCGTTCAAAATAGATTGCCATATTGATTTATTCTCGTTAATTGTAGCCTGCATAAATATGTTATTTGTGACTAAAATAATTTCAACCTTTTTGCTTGTTGGGTTAAATTGTACAAATTTTGCGTTACTTAGGACTGACGACAAAAATGGGTTGCCGGCAGCATTAATTTTCTCAACAAATTGTATCCATGTATTATCGGTATTTTCTTTTTTGGGTTCTATTGCTTTATTATTTGGTGTTAATTCTTTATTTTGTTTTGGAATAATATTTGTACTTATAACTTGTTCTTTTTTTGTTACAAAATTTTCGTTATTACCTATTTTATTTTCCTTTTGACTCATTTCAAGCAATAATAATTCCAAAAAGATTTGTTTATTGGTTGTTTTTAAAAAGATTTCTTCTTGTTCCCACATTAATTTAAATATGTGGTTTAGATCATTTATTGAAAATTTAGCGGCAAGATCATTTAATCTTTGGATATCGTTAAAATATATTGGTAATTTTGTCGAACCAAATTTAATCCAAACCAGTGTTCTTATAGTTTGAACCAGCATATCCCATAATGCTTGTGTATTTATATTTTCATTTATTTTAGATTCAAATATAGGAAAAAGTTTTTTACTTTCACCATTTGCTACGATTTCAATTAGGTCTAAAATTTCTGATTCACTAATTTTCCCAAGAATTTTTAGTAATAAATCTAAAGATATTTTTTCTTGAGAGAATCTAACTTGTTCTAACATATTTAAGGCATCCCTTACAGAGCCTTGTGTTTCTTGAATTAATAAATCGGCAGCATTTTCATCTATATTGATATTTTCTGTCGAACATATTTTTAACATATGTTTTTTTAAATCATCGTTATTTATGGATTTAAAAATCAACTGAAAACATCTGGAAAGCACAGTGGCTGGAAATTTTTGAATTTCGGTTGTTGCTAGAATAAACAAAGCTGATACGGGCGGCTCTTCAAGTATTTTTAAAAAAGCATTAAATGCAGCTTTGCTTAGCATATGAGCTTCATCTATTAAATATATTTTTTTTCTACCAAGTACCGGCATGTAAGCACATGATTCAAGTATTTGTCTTACGTTTTCAACTCCGGTATGAGATGCAGCATCTATTTCTATAAAATCCGGATGACTTGCATTTAGCATTGCTTTACAAGATTCACAATTCAAACAAGGGATACTATTTTCCTTTGGATTTTTTTTGAAATTTTCAATATTTTGACAATTTATTGCTGCTGCAAAAATTCTAGCTGTTGATGTTTTACCACAACCTCTTTGACCTGCAAATAGATAAACCGGAAATAACTTTTCCAGATATAAACTATTTAATAAAATTTTTATTGAAATTTCTTGTCCGACTACATCAGAAAATGTTTTTGGTCTGTGCTTACGGGCTAAGTTTAAATCGGTATTTTTTGGATCCATATAATATCTTTTTTATTTAAAATTTAACTATAAAGATAGTATATATGAACGTTGGATTTAAGTTAAACTATTTGTTTTTATTAATCATTTCAGAAATTTTAAAGGGGTACAGCAGCGAATCACTCCGGCTGCTTCCTTCCGGGCCTGACCAATTTAGCAACCCACATGCTTACCCCAATTTATGTAATTCAATTTTGTACTGGCCTGCCAGCCGTAGCC
>JAHIKO010000005.1 GCA_018897535.1 Candidatus Dependentiae bacterium | reverse complement strand
TGTTTCAGCATTTCCTGATTTAACCGGCGATCATATTGTTGATGCAAGAGTAACTTATGATCAATACAATAGAATTGCAGTAAGCTTTAATTTGGATGCATCCGGAGCAAGTAAATTTAAAGAGTTAACAGGAAATAATATTGGAAAACAGTTGGGTATAATAATTGATAATGTTATGTACTCTGCACCTACGGTTCAATCGGAAATTGGTTCATCCGGCCAGATTACGGGTAATTTCTCACCTGAAGAAGGTAATGATTTGGCACTTGTTTTAAGATCGGGTGCATTGATAGCTCCTATTAAATTTGAACAAGAAACTCGTGTTGGAGCATCATTGGGTCAAGATTCAATAAATAAAGGTATTATGGCCTGTGTAGTTGCTCTTTTAGCATTATTCTTCTTTAGTATTATTTATTATAAAACTGCAGGGTTGTTTGCCGTTTTAGCATTAATATTTAATATGTTTTTGATTTTACTTTTACTTTCATATTTTGATTCTGCATTAACATTGTCAGGTATTGCAGGTATTGTTCTTACAATCGGTATGGCAATAGATGCATCCGTTTTGATATATGAAGGTGTAAAAGAAGAGTTAAAAAACGGTATACCATTTAGAAAAGCATTAAATGACGGATTTAAAGGTGCATTTGTTGTTATTTTAGATTCAAATATTACTACATTTTTAACCGGATTTGTATTATTTAAGTTTGGTGGACCTGCAATAAGAGGTTTTGCCGTAACATTGATGGTTGGTATTTTGGCAACCGTTATTTCAGGTGTTTATTTTCTAAAATCAGTGTTTGATTTTATTTTGGATAATACTAAAATTAAAGACATCAACGTTTAAAATTTGTGTGGCGACGTAGCTCAGTTGGTTAGAGCGACGGAATCATAATCCGTAGGTCCGGGGTTCGAATCCCTGCGTCGCTACCAGCCTACGCACGAGGCTTCCTCCTTCGCTAAAGCTTCGGCGGACAAGTCGGCTGGCAGGCCAGACCAAAAACTGTATTTTCTTAATTTTCTTTTTTTATATTTTGTCTTATATAATAATAACTAAATATAATATCCGGTTTAGATATTTAATTTATTAGGAAAATTATGAAATTTATAGAAGTTGCCAAAATTTTTGATCTTATCGAAAAAGAATCATCCAGAACTGAAATGACAAAACTTTTGGCCGATTTATTTAAAACTGCTACTCCAAATCAGGCTGCAATAATTTCTTATTTAACTCTTGGTGAATTAAATCCGACATATATTGGAACACAATTTAATTTTGCATCAAAAAGTATGATCAAAGTTCTTGCCAAATTTTTAAACAAAAGTGAAAACGTAATTAATTTAAGAGCGCAAACGCTTGGCGATTTGGGGCTATTGATACAGGAATATGATATATCCGGAAAAAGTGAGCCATTAACTTTAAACGAAGTAGAAAATTATCTTCAAGATTTTTTGAAAATTTCAGGTGATGGTGCTGTTGAAAAAAAAGAAATTTTGTTACTTGAGCTTTTTGAAAAGCTCGATTCACTTTCTATAAAATATGTAATTAGAATTATTTTGGGAAAACTCAGACTTGGTTTTTCAGACATGACTTTACTTGATGCTTTTTCTTGGATGTATGCGGGTAATAAATCTATAAGATTGGATCTTGAAGAAGCTTATAATGTTTGTGTTGATATTGGCATGATTATTCAAGTTTTAAAAGAAGATGGTCTTGAAAAATTAAAAAAACATGCAATTGTCACAGGTATTCCTGTCAGACCTGCAGCGGCAGAAAGATTGCCAAATGCAAAAGATATTTTTCAAAAATTAGGCAAATGTGTTGCTCAACCCAAACTTGATGGATTTAGACTACAAGTGCATATTGATAACACAAAAAGTAAACCGCATGTAAATTTTTTTTCAAGAAATTTACAGGATATGTCAGATATGTTTCCGGATCTTAAAAAAGCGGTTTTGGATTTAAAAGTTAAAACTTTGGTAGCTGAAGGTGAAGCTATTGCTTACGATGTTCATACCGGAACATTTTTGCCTTTTCAAGAAACTGTTAAAAGAAAAAGAAAATATGATATTGAACAAACTGCGCAAGACTTTCCATTAAAATTATATTTTTTTGATCTTTTATATTTAAATGGAGAATCTTTTCTTGATAAAACTCATGAAGAAAGAAGAAAAAAACTTTTGACAGTTGCTACAACTAAAAAAGAAGATACGGTTTTTGTTGTTGAAGAAAAAGAAATTAATTCGGCAAAAGAACTTGAAAAATATTTTGAAGAAAATATATCTTTGGGACTTGAAGGCCTTGTTGTAAAAAAAACTGATGCTCTTTATCAGGCAGGAAAAAGAAATTTTAATTGGATTAAACTTAAACGCCAAGAATCCGGGCACTTGGATGATACCATAGACTGTGTAATCTTGGGTTATTATAAAGGTAAAGGTAAACGAGCCACGTTTGGCATAGGAGCGTTACTTGTTGGTATTTATAATAAAAAACAAGATAGTTTTCAGACTGTTGCAAAAATTGGAACCGGGCTTACAGATTTGGGATTAAAAGAGGTCAAAGAGAAGTGTGACCAAATTAAAGTTGTTAATAGACCTAAAAATGTTGAATGTGCTAAAGAACTTTATCCTGATGTTTGGACCAGTCCGGAAATTGTTTGTCTTATAAGAGCTGATGAAATTACATTATCACCGTTGCATTCTGCAGGTAAGACTGAAGATGAAGATGGGCTTGCTCTGCGATTTCCAAGATTTATGGGCTATAGACCGGATAAAAGTGCTTATGAATCAACTTCTTTAGTTGAATTGAAAGAACTTTATTCTTTACAGTTTGAGGGTAAAGAGAAGAAATCAAAAAGAAGGTTGTCTAAAAAGACTAAAATTAAAGATGAGATTGATAAAAAAATATTAAGTATTTTTTAAAAAATTATATATTTTTATATCGAGCTTCAACAACGGGCCAATTAATATTTTTAATAAAGCTCTCGATATATGCAGCTCGTCCATCGGCTTTGTGATCAACCATATAAGCATGTTCCCAAACATCCATTACAAGAATTGGTTTAAAATCTGTAATTACACCATTTTGATGTTCGTGAATAAAATGATTTGTAAGTTCGCCGGTATTTGGATCTGCATAAAGAATTGCCCAACCGATTCCGCGAGTTTTACCTGTATTTTTAAAGTCTTCAAGCCAATTTTCAAAAGATCCCCAGGTTGATATAATTTTTTCTTTTAATTTATTATCTGAAAGTTCTGTTTTGTTATTTGTTAAATTTTCAAAATAATATTCATGTAATATCATGCCATTATATTCAAATCCATAACGTCTTTTTCTGTCGGCATAAATTAAACTGTTTGTTTTATTTTGATTTGCAAGTTCTTTTAAATCTTCATTTAATTTATTAACGTTATTTACGTAGCCAACGTAAAGTTTCCAATGATCCGCTATTTGAGAATCGCTTATTCCGTCAAGTCCTGATGGTTTTAGTTCTATTTTTTCTTTATATATAAAAATATTTTTCATATTCTGTTCCTGCATTTTTATATTGTTATTTGTTTTGTTATTTACATAATTTATTTTTGCAAAATTTATTTTT
>JAHIKO010000004.1 GCA_018897535.1 Candidatus Dependentiae bacterium | reverse complement strand
CTTTTTTTTGTAAAATCATATTTAAACGCTCAAAGCCCATTCCGGTATCAATGCCGGTTTGTTGCAATGGGATAAGTCTACCATCTTGTTGACGCTCAAATTGCATAAATACTAAATTCCAAATTTCCGTAAAGCGTCCGCATGAACATGATGGATCGCAATGATCTGATTTACAACCAACATCTTTTCCGTTATCAAAATGTATCTCGGTGCATGGTCCACAAGGTCCGGTATCGCCCATTTGCCAAAAATTTTCTTTTTCACCAAGTCTGTAAATTTTATCTGCCGGAATACCTATAATTTTGTTCCAGATTTCATAGGCCTGATCGTCGTCTTTATAAATAGTAATTTTTAAATCTTTTGGATTGATATTTACTTCTTTTGTCAAAAATTCCCAAGCATATTTTATGGCATCTTTTTTGAAGTAATCTCCGAATGAAAAGTTACCCATCATTTCAAAAAATGTGAGGTGTCTATTTGTAAAACCAACTTCTTCAAGATCATTATGTTTTCCGCCGGCTCTTACACATTTTTGAATGGAGCAAGCTGTTTTATATAATCTTTTTTCATTGCCTAAAAAAAGGTCTTTAAATTGGTTCATTCCGGCATTAGTAAACAATAATGTAGGATCTTGGGCTGGTATCAATGAAGAGCTAGAAACGATTTCATGACCATTTTTTTTAAAATAGTTTAAGAATTTTTCTCTTATTTCCATAGAGTTCATATTTTTACCCAAACTTTTATAATAAAAATAAATAAGTATAATTAACTAATTAAAAGCTGTTTTTTATAATACTACAGAAAATATAGCTGTCAAAAAGGTAATATGCTAAAAAAAATAATATTTTTATTATTTACAATATTTTTTATACATATTAATGCACAAATTACTGTGATGATTGATCCTGCGGGAGATTCAAAAAATGTGGGCCGAAAGCTTGTGGAAAGTTATGAACGCTCTATAACTTTTAAGCTTGCCGAGAAATTAAAACAAAAACTACATGAAAAATATGACTATAATTGTGTACTTACGAAATATCAGGGAGAAGAGGTTATTGAATTACAAAATGCGTCTTTTGCAAATAGATTGAATGTAGATCTTTACTTGAGTTTGCATGTGTTTAGGCATGAATTTGCCAAACCCAAGCTTTTTTTGTATAATCTTATTCGTAATCGGTTGGTGGATTTCGCAGTTAGGTCAACAGATCCGTTCAAGTTTGTTTCGGTGTCTCAGTCTCACTATTTAAATATAAACAAAACGAAAGTTTACGTAGAATCAATAAAAAATTATTTTGGGCGAAAAGAGTATGCAAACAAATTCGATTTTTATGGAGTTTTTGGTATACCTATAAAATCTTTGGTTGGAATAACGGCACCTGCTGTTGCCATAGAAATTGGATTATGTAATGAAGATCAATTGGATTTTTTTGTAGAGCCAATTGTTGAAAGTTTAAATTTTTTATATCAAGAGGTGATATCATGACAGATATTTTTTCTTTACTTACTCCAAATATAGCCTATTTTTGGTTAATTCTAGCTCTAGTTTTTTTACTATTGGAGATTTCAACTCCAGGGTTATTTTTGTTTGTTACCTTTGCTATAGGTTCAATTTTAGCGTCTATAGTTGCATTTTTGGATTATTCACTTTTTGTGCAATGTATTACTTTGATTTTAGGATTTTTAGCATCTTTTTTGATTATTAAATTGTTTTTAAAAAGTAAAGAATCCAAGCGAGTTAATACAACTGTTGATGCTCTTGTTGGGCGCATATGTTTGGTTACAAAAAAAATAGATAAAAATAATTCCGGATTGGTTAAAGTTGATGGTGAAGTTTGGGCTGCCGTTGGTAAAGATGATAAAGAATTTTTACCGGGGCAAAATGTCAAAATAGTAGTTGTTAAAGGCAATAAGTTAATAGTTTCTTAGGAGATAACATGATATTTACATTTTATACATTTTTTATTTTATTTGTTTTATTTTTGTTGTTGGTTATTTCAAAATCAACCTATATTGTAAAGCAATCTGAAGTGATAATGGTTGAGCGTCTTGGAAAATATAATAAAATGCTCAAATCAGGAATACATTTTGTGATTCCTTTTATAGATCAACCAAGAAGAGTTTTTTGGACTTTTGTAAAAGAAGCTCCATCTGCTCCGGGAAAATTATACAGATACAATGAGCTTCTTGAGCGAATTGATTTAAGAGAAGCTGTTTATGATTTCCCAAAGCAAAATGTTATCACAAGAGATAACGTTACTATGGAAATAAACGCTTTACTTTATTATCAGATTACAGATCCTGAAAGAGCGATTTATGAAGTTTCCAATTTGCCTCAAGCTATTGAAAAATTGACCCAAACAACTTTGCGTAACGTTATTGGAGCATTGGATCTTGACGGAACATTGGTTTCACGTGATCAAATTAATGAAAAATTACGTGAAATTCTTGATGATGCAACAGATAAATGGGGCGTTAAGGTCAATAGAGTTGAGTTGCAAGAAGTAAATCCTCCACAGGATATTCGAGTTGCAATGGAAAAACAGATGAGAGCTGAGCGAGATAAGCGTGCATTAATACTTGAAGCTGAAGGTAAAAAACAGGCAGCCATTCTTGAAGCTGAAGGTGAAAAAATGTCAAAAATTACCCGAGCTCAAGGTGAAGCTGAGGCAAGACTTTTAACAACGCAAGCAGAATCTGAAGCTATTCAGATGATAAGCAAGGCTGTTCCAGGTGCTGATCCATTGCCATATATGGTTGCGCTTAATTATATAAAGGCTTTGCCTGAAATTACAAAAGACAAAGAAGGTAAGATGATTTTATTACCATATGAATCTAGTGCTTTGATGGGTTCTTTGTCTACAATTAAAGAGATATTTAAATCTTAATTTGATTTTTGATATGAAGCTGAACAGATTTACTCTTATATTTATTTTTTATTCTTTGGGTATTTTTGATTTATTTGGGATGAGGCGCTTTAAAAGTATGTTTTTTCCTAAAAAATTAACATTAGATGAAAATGATCGAAGTAAATCTGTTCAGCCTAGTTTCAGTTCTTCAGATAATGAAAATGAAAGTTCTCCATTAATAAGGCTTACAAGAGATCCAAAATATAAAAATATCAGGCTTAAAAATTTAGTTTTAAGCAAAGTTAGTTTCATAAATAAAACTAACTTGAACGTTAAAATGCATTTAGATTTTTCAAAAACTAATAATGCTTTAAATATAGCAATTTGCAAAAAAAATATAGATGGAAAATCTAGTGATATTAATTTAATTAATGAATTAAAAAAAAATTTGGCCATGAATAATGTGGTTAATAGATCTTTATATTTTTTTGACATGGAGTTGGTTTTAAATAAGAATCAAATTCTTGAAGATGAAATTGAAGAAGTTACATTTTATTTTGATGTAAATATTGGTACAGATTTTAGAGGATCTATATTTTCTCTTGAACTTGAAAATATTAAAGAGTTTTCTTGGCAGGGTAAAATTTATGTTTTTCTTGTTGATTATTATGGATTGACTCCTATATATGACATAGAAAAAATGAAAAATATTGCTAATAATTCTGTTCTTCAGAGTAAAAAATCTTTAAATCTTGAAAATTAATCTACTTTCTTCTCTTAAAAATTAAAATAATTAAAGCAATTAATATTGCCGCAAGAAGTCCGGCCAAAATGAAAGCAGCCGTTTTCGCTTCAGCAATCTTATCTCTAATTTGGCTTAAATTGTTTAATGCCTTAAATGGATTTATTACCGGCGGAAGTATTTTATCAAGCATATTAAAATTTATTTTATCAAACATAATGTCTCCTTTGTTTTATAAAAATTAAAATACTTTATTTTTCTATAAAATTTCAAGATTTTTAAATTATTGATTATTTTTTCGATTTTTTAGTAACATTTCAAAATAATAGTAAAAATTTTTAGAAGGGAGGGTCTTGTCGAATTTATAAAAATCAGAAAAACTTTTTGTTTGTCGGGTTATTTTTGGGAGAGTATTGTGAAATCAAAAAAAATAATAGTATCTTTAGGTCTATCCATTCTTTTATTAAGTAATCTTTCGGCTGTTTTTGAATTATCAGAAAATATTAATAGAACAAACCCTAAAAATGTTGCTGTTGTTGGTGGCGGTATGGCCGGATTGACTACTGCAATAATTTTGATTGATAACGGTTGCAATGTTACATTGTTGGAATCTCAAAATTATATAGGTGGCAAACTTTATTCTGAAGAAATTGGAGGTATTCAATCAAATTTGGGTGCCCAATATGTTTTTGATGCTATGCACCCGGTTATTGATTATTACATTAATATAATAAGAAAAAAGAAACTTAATGATTTAAAAACCGGTTATATAGAAAATGGCATATATAACAACTTAACATTGCTTTATTTATTAAAAATTATGTCTGCCATTGGAATTATGAGTGAAGACAGAGCTGCTTCATTAGGAGATAAAGCTTTTTATTTTGATAAATTACCTGACAATCAGTTATGGAATCAATTTGAAAATATGACAACAAATTATTATTTAAATACATATAAAACATTGGATCCTGATGCTGCAAAATATATTGCTGCAAATTTAAAATCTGAAACCGGTGGCGATTTAAATAATTTAATGGGGTTAATGCCGGTTGGTTGGTATGGTGATCTTGAACAGGGCGATCGCTATTTATTAAAAGATGGTAATGAATCGTTAGCTGTTGCAATAAAAGATGATATTGTTGCAAAAGGTGGCACTGTTCTTTTAGAAAAAACTGTTACAAATGTTGCAGTAAATGGTGAGGCTGTAACCATTTCTTGTCTTGATAGCTCAAACTATACAGCTGATTATGTAGTAATTGCAACACCATCTTATATAGCAAAAAACATAGTTTCAGGTTTATCTACAGAAAAAACAAATGCGCTTAATGCTGTAGATTATTCTAAGATAGCCATAGTAAGTTTATATGTTAAAAATTTCCCAACAGGTAATGATTTACATGGTGTATTATATTTAGATGATAATAATATTGGAGGCTTTTTAAGCCAGACAGGATCTATTTTAAATATTGGAAAATCCAACAGATATTTATTAAAAGAAACAAACGTTGTAAATGCTATTGTTACAAACGAGACACTTTTAAATATGTCTGATGTTAATTTGGTAAATTATGTTGCAACGCAATTACAAACAACCGAACCAAATTTCAATCCAAATTGTGATGTAATAAGTTATTTAATTAAACGTTATGATAAAGGTATTGTAAAATTCCCGTTACAATATTTAACAAATTATCAAGCACAATTACAAGCTCCTGTTTCAAATAAAATATTTTTTGCAGGGGATTATATTTATTCACCGGATCTAGCTGGTGCTGCATGGGCTGGAGATAGAGCTGCTCAAGCAATTCTTGCTCAATAAAATTCGACTAATTTGAATAAATTATAAAAAATCGAGTAGCGTTGCGTTTTGCGCGGAGGGCGATAGCCCTCCGCTAACACAGTAACGCCATGCCGGAGGCAGGCTCTTTTGTCTTATATAATAAAATTATTTTTTTACTCGTTTATATTTGTTCTTACTTTTCTATGATAACTTATTGCAAAATGGTGCGTATAATCCCTTAACGCTATCAATACTTGTGCGGTATAATTTTGTGGGTTTAATATCTTGCCGTTTGGTATATTTTTTGAAAACACGGTTTCTTCTCTTTTTGCTAAACTTGCAATTTGAGCAGTTGGTAAAATTTTTTCTATGGAACTAAGTTGACCTTTACCACCGTCTATTAAAATTAAATCGGGAATATTGTCTGAAAATTTATATCTTCTTGAAACTATTTCTTGAAGTGCCGCATAATCATTTTGATTGTCCAGGGTTTTGATTTTAAAATGTCTAAAATTTTTATAATCAGGCTGCCCATCTTTAAACCTTACGCAAGAGCCA
This sequence comes from Candidatus Dependentiae bacterium, assembly GCA_018897535.1. Lineage (NCBI taxonomy): Bacteria > Candidatus Babelota bacterium. The sequence goes on along the minus strand of JAHIKO010000004.1, from coordinate 8,218 downwards.
ACCATAAAGTTACCTTGTGTATGTGAAATATCAAAGCAATCAATAGTATTTACATCTTTTTCTAATTTTAATAATAATTTTAAAGAAATATTAAGTGATTTTTGATTTTTAAGTTCTTCTTGAGCGTGAATTTGAGCAAGATTTACAAGACTTAATAAGTGGCCATCATTTGGTTTGATTATAGATATATTGTTTGTTTTATGCTGCCATAGTTTTATAAACTTTTCTAATAAAATTTTTTCATTATTTTTTATTTCAAAATTTATAAGAATTATATTATTTGCATTAAAATTTTGATAATAGCTATTTATATATTCTATATAAGAATTTTCGTGTTCTAAAAATATATTAAATATTTTTTTTCTCTTAATTGCACCGTTAAGTTCTTCAAAAACGATTAAATTTTTTGTATTTGTATCCAAAATCCAAATATCTTTAAGAGCCAAATTTTTTGCTATTTTTTTATAACTATAGTCTTCATCTAAAGTTTTAAACACTATATTAAAAGCTTTTCTATATTCATGTAACTCTTTTGATTTTTCAAAATTTAATAAATTATTATTATTTTTGATTTCTTGATTTAAATAATTTAAAAATTTTTTGTGCCCGGATTCTAATGATTTTTTTGCCAGATTTAATCTTGTTATGTATGCATTTTTATCAAAATTATTTGTGCATGAGCCTGCACATAAACCTAGATGAAAATCAAGACAACCATTATCTATTTTTTTGTTACATAGTTTTAATCTAAATGTATGTAATAAAAAATTATAAACTTTTCTTGTTTCCGTTTTATCTATAAATGGTCCAAAATAAGTGCCTTTTTCTTTTTTATTTCTGACTATTTTTATTTCTGGCAATTTTTTTGATGGCTGTGAAAAAAGTATATACAAAAATGGTTGTCCATCTTTTAATAAAATGTTAAATTTGGGTTGATTTGCTTTTATTAATTCTGCTTCCAAAAGCATTGCTTGAAGTTCACTTTTTGTAATAATAAATTCTAAACTTGTAGCATTTTGTGTTAATGATAAAGATTTTAAATCTTGTTCTTTTTGGAAATAACTTTTAATTCTTTTTTTTAAATTTTTTGCTTTTCCAATATAAATAATTTGGTTATCTATATTTTTAAAAATATAGATTCCGGGAGAACTTGGAAATTTTTTTGCTTGATTTAATAAAATATTAAAACTATTATTCATAATTGCTTTTTAAATTTAAAAATAATTTACTACATAATAAAAATATGTATATTAAATGAACGATGCAACCGGGTTGTTTTGTTTGTAAAAATATAGTTAAAAATAACAAAAAAGGGCATATTTATGTTTCACAAATTTAAAGTTCCGTTAATTATTAGTTTTTTAGGTTTAATTACACTGTTTTTAGGTTATAAGGCCATTAGTTATTCAACCTATTCGGTTGTTCCTGAAATTAGTACAAAAGGGCTGACTTCGGGAGATTATTATTCCGGAGTGGTTCAATCTAAAATAGTTTCAAATAATGGCTATAAAATTGATCATATAGACGTTTATCTTGATGGAAAAATGTTAGATTTGGATGGAACAAAAAAAATAAATAAAAAGAGTTTAAATTTTCCATTAACAATAGATACAACAACATTGCTTGATGGTAAACACAATTTAACTGTGGATATTGTTGATGCAAGTAAACATCAAAATAAAAATCAGATGAATTTAGATTTTTATGTTGATAATACCGATTTAAATGCAACATTTATTGATCAATCATATAAAGTTTTACAGGGCAGAACAATTCATGCAAAAATTAAAGCGAATAAAAAACTTGCAGATGCCAAAATTCAATTTCTTGAAAAAAATTATGAATTTTATCCTGAGTCTGAATATTCAACAGTTTATGAATCTTTTATTCCGGTTGATTGTGATTTAAATGCCGGTGAATACCAATTGAATGCAAAAGTTAAAGATTTTGTTGGTCATGATATGAACCTTTCAGGAAGAGTTGATATTCAGGAATATAATTTTCCAAAACAAAAAGGCTTTGTAGTTGAAAAAGGTAAGCTTGAAGAAGAAAAAGAAGTTAGTATGAGCAATAGAATATTGGAAGATGCTATTGAAAAATGGCTTACTGATTCTCCAAATAAAAAATTATGGACCGGAAGATTTGAAGTTCCTGTTGATATTAAAAAAATAACAACTCCTTTTGGCGAGATTAGAACAACTTCTGAAAAGGGACATTATATGCACAAGGCTGTTGATATTTTGAATAATCCGAGAAGTGTTATTTGGGCCAGCCAAGAGGGTAAAGTTGTTATAAAAGATAGATTTTTATTAACAGGAAATACTATTGTTCTTGATCATGGTATTGGCGTATTTACAATATACTGTCATCTGGAAGACTTTGCAGATATTGAGGTTGGTGATTTGGTTAAAAAGGGTAATAAGATTGGTCGTATGGGTATGACAGGTTATGCCAATGGTTATCACCTGCACTGGGAATTAAGAGTTAATAACGTGGCTGTTGATCCATTCCAGTGGACACAAAAGAATTTTTAAAATTTAATTTTTAATTTAGGTTTGTTTTTTAAGCCACCATAAAAAATTAAATTTAAAATTTTTGCGTAAAAAATCAGGCATAGGATTGCTTGGAATATTTAAATCCTCTTTTGTATCTATATAAATAGGGTTAATATTTATTTTTTTATTGAAAGATATGTTTACTATTGATGGCATGTATTTATATATTCCAAAAAATTGAATATGTCGGATTATATTTTTAGTGCCTTCGTTATTTGTAGTGTACATAAACCCGTATTTGTTTAAATTTTTGCTGTAGTGATTATGACCACAAACAAATAAATTTATATTATTTGTTTCCATATATTGATAAATATCTTTTTCAGATAAGCCTTCTGAATTGTTTCTTTTTTCATCAACATCTCCATCAAGTATGCTGTCTCCCCAGATATATTTATTATAATTATCATTTATAAAAGTTTTATCGGCTTGAAGTTTTATGGCATTTTTTTTATTTCTTTTATTTAATTTAAATGCAGTATCAATTGTTCCATGGGAAAATTGTATTGTAAATTTGTTTTTATCAATTAAAAATGCAGTTGATGGTAGTAATTTTAGTGTTGAAATTATATTTTTATAATTTGAATTTTCAAAATATAGTTTCATTATTTTTTCCAGATCTGATTTATTTAAATCCAATTCATCTTGATTTATATCTTTTCCTAATGTTTTAAAATATTTGATTACTTCATCAAATAGATTACTTTCTATATTGGAAAAATATCTACCTATTTCCATTGAAAAACCGTAATTATGTGAAGTGATAAATGATTCATGATTTCCACGTAGCAAAATTACATTATTGGGATTTTTATTAAACAGCAGCATAAAAAGATAAATGCATTCAGCTCCATTTAAACCTCTATCTATTATGTCGCCTGTGTTAATAAAATATGTTTCCATTTCTTGTTGATTATCATTTTTTAAATTTATTAATTCCAATTTATCTGTTAAAACTCCTAAACTTTTTAATTTTCTTAAATCTTTAATTAAATGTAGCGAACTTGCATGAATATCCCCGATAGAATATGAATTAATTAGATTTTTTGACTGAGTTAGTCTTCCATAATAAATACTGCGTTGATCATATATATCTTTTTCTTGAAGCGAAATTGCTGTTTTGAAATTTTTATTATCAATAAGCTTAGTTATATTTTTTCTAAATAGATCTAATTCGTTTTTGAATGATTCTTTAAAACCATCAATATTTAAAAATATGTATTTATCACATAAAACACTATCGTCGAGACTGTCGTTAAAAACTATATCGGATAGGATTTTTTCGCTTACCTGATCGTGAATACTTTCAGATCGTTTCTTTTTTTTATATTCTTGAGACGGTTCTATTTTAGTCATGTTTTTTATTCTTTTATCTCTCATGCACATTAAATTTTGAATTAACGAAAAACTCAAAAAGACTATTAAAAAAAATAAATTTGTCCTATTTGTTTTCATAAATAACCTTAATTTTAAAATGGATGGGAATTTATTATAATTAAATGTTAATTAAATTTGTATGTTTTTTTCAAGTTAATTTAATTTTTAAATACTTTACTTTTGCAATAATATTCTTTTAAGATTCAAAAAAATGAAATTTTTAAAGAATATTATGCAAAATTTTATAAAAACAAAAACTTATTATAAATATCTTTTGTCGGTTTTACTTCTATTCGCTATTTATGGGATTTTCTATCTGTTTTTTTTAAATCCTAAAAATTATAAAATAGATAATTTAAATTTTCAGCTAAAAGATCTGAATCAACAAAAAGAGATTTATAATAAGGTTGTTTTTACAAACAAAAATTTAAATAACGAAAATCTAAATCTTAATCAAGAATTTGATAAATTAAAATTAGATCAAAATTTAGATAAAAATGTATTAAATACAATATTAGTATCTTTAGAAAAATATTCGTTAAATTGTTTAAAATATTCAAAATTACCAACTATAAAAAAGGGTAATTATAAGTATAAAGTTTATAGATTTTATATTCAGGGTGATTTTGATAATTTAACATCTTTTATTTCCAACGATTTTATATTTAAAAATTTAATTAAAATTAAAAATATTTATTTTGTAAATTTTGAAAAGACAGGTTTAAATTTTTTATTAGATTTAAAAATTATGAGTTTTATAAATGAAAACAAAGTATAAATTGTTATTTTTAATATTTTTAATATTGGGTTTCTTGTGTAAAAATCTTTTATCAAGAAACCCTTTTTCTTTTGAGAGCGATAAAGTAAATCAAAAGAATATTGGCAATCATGAAAATATAAACTTGGTAGCTATTTTAAGTTGTAATAGCTCTTTTGGTGCTGTTTTACAAAAGACAGACATACAAGAAACCGTATATATTGGCGATACAGTTTGGGGTTATAAAGTTATAAAAATATGTGAAAATCAGATAGAACTATTTAAGAATAATAAAAAAATAAATTTAAGTATTTAATTAGGGGGCATATTGTAATGATTTTTTATCTTATTTTTAGCTTATTGTTTTTTATTTCACTTAATGCCGATGAAGTTTTTATTCCAACAGAAGCACCTGATTTATCAAGAGTGCCAAATTATGTTTCAGACATGCTTCAAGAAGAAAAAGATAAAAATGATAATTCTGAACTTTCAAAATTTGAAAATACTGTAAAAGAAATTGTAAATACGCAGGATAGCCAACTAGCCAAAAAAGCTGATGAACTAATAAAAGATAAAGATAAACTTAACAACTTATTAAGTAATTTTAAAAATACAAATACTACTTTAGATGTAAAAGATACTGAATTTGCAGAATTGCAAGAAATTATCAACTTGCAATACGAATATGAGCCATTATTGAACAATACAATTTCTTTTAAGTCTAAAACTGTAGATGTAAAAAATGTGATAGAGCTTATTGGTAAAATTGCCGGTTTAAATTTTATTATCGATTCGTCAGTTTCCGGAATTATCAGTAATATAAATTTTGAAAATATTACACTATCATCTGCATTAAAAATTGTTTTATCGTCTGCATTTCCAAGACTGGTTCTTGTAAGAGAGCATAATGTTTTGCGAATTATGAATTTAAAAGATGCAGTGTTAATTTTAAAATCAAAATACGCAGATTCGCTTATATCTGATTTTGTAATAATTTATAACGCAAAATTTTCAGAAACGTTTAAACTGCGTGTGGAAAAAATGTGGTATGGAATTATTGGAAAAACAGAAAATAAAAAGGGGTACTATTTAGTTTTTGATGATGAATCAAAAAAGATATTTTTTAAAGGTAGTAAGTCTGAAATTTTGGAATTTAAAAATTTCTTAAAACAGATTGATATTGATATACCGCAAATAAGAATAGATGCTCGAATTGCTGTGGCGGCAAAAGATTTTGAAGAAAGCTTTGGGTTGCAAGTTTCAGGTGTTTATAATAGATCGGCAAGTATTAATCACGGTTGGAATGTAGCAGGTTTTGGTCCAATAAAAACCGATGGACAGGGCGATTTTAAAACCGGTAACTTAATGGATTGGGCATTAAATTTATTACCGGATTCTGCAAGTAAGTTTTTAAATTTCCCATTTATTTTAGGCGGTCATGATTTAAATACAAAGCGTTTAAATTTAGTTTTAAATGCTGCAGAAAATAAAAGTGAAATAGAAACTATTTTAAAACCAACACTTCTTGTTAATAGCGGAGATTTTGCGGAAATTTTGGTTGGTAATGAAGTTCCAATAGAAACAAATGTGCAAGAAAGAATTGAAGGATCTTTACGAAATATTGATACAATAAGTTATAAAGATCTGGGTATGAAACTTAAGGTTAAACCAACCGTAACGCCGGATAATAAATCTGTTTTCTTGGATATTTTTGTTGAACATTCATATTTTAAAGATGCAACGTTTAATGCAAAAACTTCTGTGATTGTTATGAATAAGACGACTAATAAAGTTTTATTGAATAGCGGTCAGACGACACTTATCGGCGGTTTGATTTCCAATGAAAAAAGAAAGATAAAAAATGGTGTTCCAATTTTACAGCATATTCCGGTTATTGGATTGCTTTTTTCGGGTAAAAGAAAATTAAAAAATGATGATCAATTGATGATTTTTATTACTCCAACGATTGTTTAAAAAAAATAATTAAAAATATTTCTTTAAATGGATTCTATTAGAATTATATTTTTATTTTAAAATTACTTGCATTTTATTTAATTCTATGTAATTTACTAAAAGTTTGTAAATTTGATTTGATGTTAAATTTTAAGGAGTTGCTGCCGTAAAAAAATTGAAATTAAAAAGGTTTGAACAGGATGTAGTAATTTGTGGTATAAAAATCACGCTTCAAAGAGATAAAGGAATGTATGAAAAGTCGAAAAATAATATTTGTTCAAACAATTCTGTTCTTATTTCTAAATTTATTTTTTCAAACAATTTTTTCTGGATTGCCAATGAATACATTGGTGGTATTGGGCACAAATCCAGTTTGTGTAAAAAAGATTCAAGATATAAAAATTGAAGATCAAATTTTAAGTGTGAAAGAAAGAGAAGATGGTTTATTTGAATTCGCAAATACAAAAATAAAAGCTATTTCAAAAGAGATAAAAAAAAGAGAATTAATAAATTATAACTTAATTTTACTTGAAACATCTTTAAACAATTCGAATAATGGGCAATTGTTAATTGATTCTGAATCGCAATTTTATAATTCAAAAACAAAATCATGGACTAATTGTGTGGATTTATCTTTAGTAGATAAACTTTTAGATGTGAACTTAAATGAAATATCTATAGATAAAATAATAAAAGAAAATTCTGATGTTGATATAGAAGTGTATGAATTATCTCTTGAAGAACCACATTGTTATTTTGTATGTGATTCGGCTGGAAATCCAATTTTAATACACAATATGGATCAAATTTTTATGACTGTTGGAGATAAAGCTGAACCAATAATTGAAACAGTTGTTTCTACAGGAGTAACCCTTTTTGGTTTAGCTAAATCCTTAGGTCTTTTTGATAAGAAAAAAAAGCAGGAAGATAAGAAGCAACTGCCTAAAGGCGCAGAAAATAATAAAAGTGAAAATAAGGCTACAGATAAGACCAAAAAGACTGATGATGAAAAACCTCGGGATAAAGATAAACCCAAAGGTAAAGATCCTATAAAAGATGGGCTTATAGAAGGAGCTGAAAAAGATACAAATAAAAAATCAGGAAGATCTGATATTTATAAAAAACCAGGAGGAGTAAATCGAAAAGATATGGACTTTGATAAATTAAAAATTAAAAAGGTCGTAAATTATGGAAATGGGATAAAAGTTGGTTATTTGTCGGATGGCAGAACAGTTATTTCTAGAAATCATTCAAGTACAAAGAATGGTGCGACTAGTTATCCAACCAATGAATTACAACATGCTGATGGTTCAAAAACAAAGGTTAGATATTATTAGGATATAGATGAAAAAATTAAACAATGAAATTTGGCAAAAATGGGCTATTATTAAAAATAAAAATATTTCTTATGATATAAAAAATATTATCTATGGAAAGTATGGATTAGTTATAGAGCTTTACGGAGTAGATGATTTTGTTGCACAAGATATTTCAATTAAATTTGGTTATCCGATTGCATACAGATTAATTGATCATGATTACAATGAAGTCAAATATCAAAAATTAATTCAAAATG
>JAHIKO010000003.1 GCA_018897535.1 Candidatus Dependentiae bacterium | reverse complement strand
GGATTTAAAAATCTTTCAAAAAGTAAATTGTATTTTATTGGATCAACGTTGGTAATTTTTAAAGTCCATGCAACCAAAGATCCAGCAGCTGAGCCTCGGCCGGGACCGACCGGAATATTTTGTTCCTTTGCCCATCGTATAAAATCCGACACAACTAAAAAGTAACCGATATAGCCCATTTGGATAATTGTATCCATTTCCCATTCAAGTCTATTCAAATACTCTTGATATAAATTTGTAGGGAACAAGTTTTCTTGTTTAAATTCTTCAAGCCCTTCGCGCGCCAATTTTTTGAAAAAATCTTCTTCGGTATATTCTTTTGGAATTGGACTTTGTGGAAAAAATAGTTTTCCAAATTCAAATTCAAATTCGCATTTGTCTGCAATTTCTCCGGTATTCCAAACAACTTCCGGATTATCCGGAAAGAAATCTAAAATTTCTTGTGTTGTTTTTACGTGGCATTCAAAATCACCAAATGTCATTCTATCCGGATCCGACATTTTTGCTTTTGTACCGATTGCAAGTAAAATTTCATGTGCATAGTAATCATCTTTATTTAAATAATGAGCGTCACATGTGGCAATTGTTTTAATGTTATATTTTTTACTAAGTTCGAAAATTTTTTTATTTAATTCTATTTGATCTTTTTCCGGATGTGGTTGTACTTCTACGTAAAATCGTTCGGGTCCAAAATTTTCTAAAAACCATTCCGTACGTTCATATACTGCCGGATAATCATTATTCATTAAAAGCGTTGGAATATGTCCGCCCAAACATGCCGTACTTACAATTAACCCCTCGGAATATTTTTGCAAAACTGCATAATCAATTCTTGGTTTGAAATAATATCCATCGGTTTGAGCAAATGCCATTAATTGGCATAGATTTTTGTAACCTATTTTATTTTGTACAATTATTAAAATGTGAAAATATTTTTCATTTACATCTTTTATTTTTGCATCCGGAGTAAGATACATTTCTACGCCAAGGATTGGTTTTATTCCAGCTTTTTTTGCAGATTTGAAAAATTTTACGGCGCCAAAAATATTTCCATGATCCGAGATGCCAACAGCTTTCCAATTTTGTTGCTTAGCCATGGCTATTAATGAATCTATTTTTATTGCACCGTCAAGCAGTGAAAATTCGGTATGTAAATGTAAGTGTACAAAATGTTTATCCATAATTCTCTTTTAAAAATTTGTATTATAAGCAAAAAGTTTATATTAAATTTTTGTAAAAGTTAAAAATAATTTTTATATATTTTATCAAATTCACAGATACAATCTTCAATTGAATAACGCTTGAAAGGATCTTTATTACAGCAATTTATTATAAGTTCGTTTAATATATGATTGTTGTCTTTTAAAAAATTTATTAACCATTGATTGCTTTTTGCATATAAAGAAAAAAGTTTTTCTTCTTCTTCATAGTTCTTTATTTCCTTAAGTATTGATGGCGTTAAAATGATATCACTTGCAAATTTGTCATGTACTATAAACAATATAATTAGACCTAGCGCATAAATATCTATTTTTGTATCTACTAAAAATGGCTTATTTAAAACCGCATCTTCTATTATTTCCGGAGCCAAATATTCTGTTGCACCTACTTTTGTATCCAGTAATATATTTTTATTCGCATCATATTTAATGCATGATTCAAGATCAGATAATACTGTGCGTATTACTGCCTGTTCATTAATATTTTCTATAAACAAAAGTATATTATCCGGTTTTAAATCCAGATGTAAACATTGTTTTTTGTTATGTAAGTATTTTATGGCTTTTAAAATATTTTTGATTATCTTTAGTTTTATTTTTTCTAAATTTACAGTTTCTATATTTATCTTTTTATTATCTAAAAAGTATTTTGGATTTTTTAAAAAATTTTCTAAAGAACAATCTGCTAAATCTTCTATAATTGTTTTTGTACTATCGTTTTTATATTCAATTTTTATTATATTTTCATGTTCAAAAAGAGATAGTTTATCGCGTTCGTTTTTATAATTTTTTTCATTATAAAATTTTATTCTGACGTATTTGTTTTTCCCAATAGCAACTTCATCTATAATTTTGGAATTTGTACAATAAGTATTTTTTATAAAAATTATATTTTTAGGAATTAAATCCAGCGATTTTAAATTGCCGGTGCAAGTTATAAATAGAAATAGTAAAAAGTATTTGTTTATAGTTGCTTCTATCATAATTTATCTATTTTCTTTTTTATTTTATTACATTGTATATAGAATTATAAAAATTAAAATTAATTATACAAAAATTAAGGGAGACGTTTATGTTGAAAATAAAATTTTTTTTATTTTCATATATTTCAATTAATTTAATTTTCAGTAGTCTTTATCCAGCCAAATTTGCAATTTTTGTTCCATATAGTAAAGAAAATAAGGTTTATGTCCGTAAAAAATTTAATGAATCTATTGCCAAAAAGTACTTAAAAATTATATTGGATGAAATTTTACAATATGCAAAAGATAATAGCATGATATCAGATAAATATAACGAGAATTATTCCTTGCTTGATCAGTTTAAATTTTTTTCGATAAGCGATAAGGACGTTTTATCAGGGCTTTATCGTACATGTGACGATAGCAAAGAGGCTTTGGAATATTTTTTTTATCAAGAAAAAGGTGGATCGAAATTTGGTAGACACCGATTACTTAAAGACATTGAAAATTACGAAAAAATTTATGTTTTTGAAAAACCTGAAAAATTTTTTAAAAATGCAGGTTGGGAGCGTGTAAATAACGAAAAAAAAATATATTTTTGTCACTTTGATAAGAATAAGAATTGATATTTGATATAGAATTTCCAATCTAAAAAATAGGGCCCAATTTTCAGGCCCTACCAAAACTATTATAAATAAATTTATATTCTATTGTGTTAAAAATACAAGTTTAATTTTTTATACAAGCTTTATTTCTTTTAACTTTTTATCATTCATTTCGTCAACTTTTGCAGTGTATTGGTCTGTAATTTTTTGTAACAGATCACTTAATCTTTTTGCAAAATCTTGAGATATATCTTTTTCTTTTTCTGATTCACGAATTGAATTATGAAATTCTTTTCTTATATTTCTTATTCCAATTTTGCATTCTTCTGTTTTTTTACCAAGAATTTTTTCCAGCTCAGTTCTTCTGCTTTCTGTCATTTGTGGTAATTGAATTCGAATTAAATTGCCATCATTTACAGGGGTAACGCCTAAATCGGAAGCAGCAATACCTTTTTCTATGTCTATTATTACCGTTTTGTCCCATGGTTGAATTGTAATAAGTCTTGCGTCAGGAGTTGAAATACTTGCAAGATCTTTTATACGCATCTGCTGGCCATAAACTTCTACTTTTACATCTTCTACAAGTTTTGTAGACGCTCTTCCTGTTCTTATGGCTGCAAGTTCTCGTTCATAATGCTTTACAGGATTTTCCATCTCTGTTTTTGTTTGTTTTTCAAAATTTGAACTATTACCTTCTTCGAATATTATTTCGACCATATATTTTTCCCTTTACTCAATAGTACTTCCAAAATTTGAATCATTTAAAAGTTTTATAATGGAATTATGCTCAAATATATTAAAAATTCTAATTTTTATATTATTTTCAAGTGCCATAGCTATAGCTGTAAGATCCATTACTTTTAACTTTTTCTCAAGAACCGTATCAAATTTTATATTTTTTATCAACTTGGCATCTTTATTAGTTTTAGGATCTTTATCAAAAAGCCCATCAACCTTTGTTCCCTTTAATAGCTGTTTTGCACCTATTTGTAAACCACGTAAAACTGCATTTGTGTCTGTTGTGAAATATGAGTTTCCGGTTCCTCCAACAAATATTATAACTTTGTCGCCATCAAAAGCGCAATTTATTTTCTCAGATGTTATTTTATCTGCCACAGATGGGCAATCTATAGATGTTAAAATTTTTGTTTTTATATTTGCACTTTCCAGCATATCGCGCAAAACTAGGCCGTTTACCATTGTGGCAACCATGCCTGCAATATCACCGGTTTCTCGTTTTATTCCAAGAGTTTTTCCGTTTTGAACTCCGCGAAAAATATTTCCCGCACCTACAACAATTCCAATATTGTAATTGTTGGAAATTATTTTTATTTGGTCGATCACGTTTCTAAGATTATCAGTGGCGACAAAAAGCTCACCACTGATTTTTACTACTATTTTTTCCATATTTTTCTACGCTTTTATTGTTTGCCTACAAAAAATCTGGTGAAATTTTTTATTTCAAGTTTTAAACCTGTTTCTTTTGAAACTGATTCTACCAATTGATTTACTTTCAACTTATCATTTTTAATATAAACCTGATTTTCAAGACAAACATCTTCATAAAATTTGGCCAATTTACCTTGCATAATTTTTTCGACCATGTTTGCAGGCTTGCCTGAGCTTAAAAGTTGCTCTTTTATAATTTCTTGTTCTTTGGCTATTACGTCTTTATCCAAATCGTTTGATGAAATTGAAAGTGGATTTGTAACTGCAATTTGCATACAAAGATCGTGTGTAAGCTGTTTTAATTTTTCTACATTAGCACCGGTAATTTCTTTATCAGCTCTTAATTCAATTAATATTCCAAGATTTGCACCCGGATGAATGTAAGAGTTAACAAAGCCGAAATTATCTGTTTCATAAAGTACAAATTCTTCTGCTTTAATGCTTTCTGCAATTTTTGCAATCAGTTCTTCCAGTTTTTGTTGAATTGTTATTTTTCCATTAAAAATTATTTCATTCAATAGATTTTCAACAGATTTACAACCTTTACTTAAAATGTGTTCACAAACATCTTTGGCAAAATTTTTCATATCCTGGGTGTTTGCCGAAAAGTCAGTTTCGCAAGACATTTTTAAAAGAACACCTTTTCTAAAATCTTTGGACAAACAACTTTCAACATGTCCATTATCGGTAGCATTTCCGGCTCTTTTTTGAGCAACTGCTGCGCCTTTTTTCCTTAAAATTTCAATGGCTTTTTCTATATCGCCATTTGATTCAATAAGAGCTTTTTTGCAATCCATCATTCCTACTTGTGTTTTTTCTCTAAGCTCTTTTATAAGTTCCATTGTAATTTCTGCCATTTGATTACTCCTGTTATAACTATTTTTATATTCAAATTCATTTTCATTAGAATGCCAAATTTGACCGATTTTACAAGATATTGCGCAGATTTTGACAAAATAAGGGTAAACATTACTATATTTTCAATAAAACTTGTTTGTTTTTTCGTTTAATTATTGTAAAATAGTAGCTCATAAAAGATTAAAATTGTTTATAATGTCACAAGGAGTTTAAAATGCCAGTACCAAAACGCAAGACGTCGAAATCTAGAAAAAATAAACGATCTGCCGGTAAAAAAGCCATTGTTTTAAATTTTTCAAAATGCCCTACATGCAGTGCTCCGGCACAAGCTCACGCTGTT
>JAHIKO010000002.1 GCA_018897535.1 Candidatus Dependentiae bacterium | reverse complement strand
GTGATACAGGAACTTTTGGGACATAAAAATATTGCAACTACAGAAATATATACTCATGTTTCATCTGCTGAGCTTGCAAAAATGTGTGATGAGATTCACCCAATGAATAAAATGAAAAGTTTGGTTCCTGAGATAAATATAAAGAAATAAATTTTGGGGAGTTTACAATTAGTGAGTTTTTTCTACAAGAAAGAAATAAAAAAATAGTAAAAATTTTAATATTTTTTTTCTTTTTTGTTTCAATATTGGTGTTTCGTCTTGTTTACCTGCAAATAAAATCAAAAAGTAAATATCTTACTTTAGGTGAAAAAAATTTTTTAAGATCGGAAATTTTAACACCATTGCGTGGAAATATTGTTGATTGTAACGGCAATTTATTGGTTTCAAATAGGCCTATTTATAATATTTACTGGAAGGGTTCCGGGGAAATAAAACTACTTACTTTGCAGCAAAATATTTTAAATAAAATAAGTTTAATATTAAATACAAATTTTTTAGACGAAAATTATTTAAAAAAGATAAATTATATAAACAAAAATTTCAAAAAAATTTTATTAAAAAAAGATATAACGTTTGAACAACTTTCCCAAATCTATGAACAGTGTGAAGATTCTTATAATTTAGATATAGAAACAAGTTTTTCAAGATTCTATCTTTACAATAATTTGGCAAGCCATGTTTTGGGTTATTTGAGTAGAGATTTTCAAGATTATACTACAAAGGGTCTTGCAGGGCTTGAGTATGCATTACAAGACAGACTTAAAGGTGAAACCGGATATGTATTAAATGTTACCAATTCCAAAGGCAGAAAGTTGGATCAGGTAGACTTTTGCAAGCCTAAGCAGGGACAAGATTTAATGCTAACGCTTGATTTGGAGTTACAAAAAATAGCAGAATCTTGTTTTGAGCCTGATCAAGTTGGAGCTTTTATTTTGATGGATCCAAAGGATGGGGCTATCAAAGTTATGACATCAATTCCAAGTTTTGATTCCAATTTGTTTTTAAAGCCGATAAGTCAAGAAGATTGGAATAAATATTTTATTCAATCTGATGTTTTTTTAAATAGGGCGACTACTGCCACATACCCCCCAGCTTCGATATTTAAAATAATTACATATGCAGCCGGGATAGAAGAAGGAATAATTAATCCCGATACCGATTTTTTTTGTCGTGGTTATTTAAATTTTTGTGGAAGAAAATATCATTGTATTAATCATTTGGGTCATGGATTTATGAATTCACGATCTGCATTGGCTTATTCTTGTAATATTCCTTGTTTTGAAATAGCTCAAAAAATGAATATAAATGATTTGGCTGATTTTGCTTTCAGGTTTGGCCTTGGAAATAAAACAGGATTTTTATTGGCGGAATCATCAGGCTTGGTACCAACTTATGAATGGAAATATGCTGTTAAGGGTGAAAGATGGTGGAAGGGCGATACACTTTCATCGGCCATTGGGCAGAGTTATATTTTAGTTACTCCCATTCAAGTGGTACGACTTATTGCGGCCGTTTGTACCGGTTATTTGGTTAGACCAAGAATTTTAGTTGAAGAAGAAGTTTATAATCAGCGGGTGCCGGTATCTTCCAGTACATTACATTTTTTAAGAGATGCTTTAAAAAGTGTTGTTGAAATAGGATCTGCAGAACGATTGAATCGAATTAAAGATTTTGATATTTATGCAAAAACCGGAACGGCACAAACCAGTAGCCTTGATATTGATAACAAAGATAAAAAATTTTTAGAACATGGTTGGATCGCTTCATATTTTAGATATAAAGGTGAATCACCATTAGCAATGGTTGTGCTATTGGAGCATGTTGGTTCATCCGGTTATGCCAGTAGAATTGCTGCAAAATTCTTGCAAAAATATAGAAGGTTTCGAGAAAATGGAACAAATTAAAGCAGCTTTTTTTGACCGAGATGGTACAATAATAGAAGATGTGAATTATTTAAAATCAATTGATGATATAAAAATTATTCAGGATGCAATATATTTACTTCGATATCTGCAGGAAAAAGATTATAAAATTTTTGTAGTTACAAATCAGTCCGGAGTAGCCAGAGGATACTTTGATGAATCGTTTGTAATAAAAACCCACGAATATTTATATAACTTATTGAAACAAGAAAATATATTTATTAAAAAATTTTACTATTGTCCACATCATGAAAGTAATGCTGTAGATGAAAAATACTTAATTAATTGCGACTGTAGAAAACCCAAACCCGGAATGTTTTTTGCCGCAGCAAAAGAGTTTAATATTAATTTATCCGAATCATTGATGTTTGGGGATAAATTGTTGGATATTAAAGCCGGTTCGGCTGCAGGGTGTAAAAGTTTTTATATACAGCAGTTTTTTAACTTGCAGCAAAATTTTAGATTGAATTTTTATAAATCTTTTTTTGAGTAGGGGCTATTGATGGAAAATATAAATTTTATTAATCAAGCAACAAAATTTAATGGAAATATTTATTTATTTTATGCAATTGATATTGGGGAAGAGGTTGATCTTGATAAAATTAGAAAAAAACGATTGGTAAATACAAAGGATTTTGCATCGTCTCCATATTTTAAAAATTATCATATACCTCTTTTTTTTGATATAGAATCATTGGAGTCAAAAAGTAGGTCCGGAGAAGATTTTATAAAATATGATTCCTACTGTATTTCCAGTAAGTTACATCAATTTGGAGTTGTTTCTTTTTGTTATAAAGTTCCGTTTAATGAAACTATAGATGATTTAAGAACGAAATTGGTCGAAATAAAAAAAGATTTTGATTTCAAAGCCGAACAAGAAGCAGCCAAAACATTTGAGCGCGTTAGCTCTGCAATTAAAAAACCACGGTTTTTAAATTTAGACAGTTTTTATTTTGCAGTTCAGGTTGATCCTATAAAAGGTGCAGTTTCTCCTGAAGAATTTAAAAATATGTTTGGTACAAAAATTGCGTCACTGTTACGATTGGAAACACTTCGCCTTTCCGAGTATCAAGAAAAAGAAATTTTAGCTGCAACAACAGGTTATTCCGGATTGGATTTAATAATTATAGATAGTGAAGGCGCATTTAGCATGATGGACACC
>JAHIKO010000001.1 GCA_018897535.1 Candidatus Dependentiae bacterium | reverse complement strand
TGTTTGCAGGATTTGCTTTATTTGCTGCATTTGCTGTTTTATCATCTATATTTATATTAAATTTTTTACTTAATTCTTGCTTGATTTCATATATTAAAGAAGCCGTTTCTTCGTGTAGTTTTAGATCAGTAGATTTTGTTACTTTTGTTAATATCAAATTAAATATGAAGTTTATTGTCTCAGGTATAAAACTTATAAGCTCAGTACTGCTTTTTGTATCAAAATTATTCGATAAAGTAGATAACGAACTTAACTCCTTTATTGTTATATAACCCTTAAGATGTTTTGATGTTCCAAGAACCAAACTTTTTTTAAGCTTTATAAGATTTATTGTTTTAAACTCTTTTTCCAATTCTTCATAATGATTAATGATATCTTTAACACTATTTAATATATTTATTAAATTTTCAGTGTTTTTAGCAGTTTCTTCTGGTGTAGGTTCTGTTGCGTTTACGATATTTACGGCTAAAAATAAAGCTAATATTATATTTTTAAATTTCATATATTTATCTCCGTGTTTATTATCAAAATTTAATTAATACAGTGATTATCCGTATCCCCCAAAATTTTAATTATAGTATAAGTTTAAAGTATCTAATCATATGGTCAAATGAGACCAGACTAAAATACACTAACAGAAAAAATATTCTAATTTAAAAGTTCAATAGTTGCAAATTGTAAGAATTTTAATATTTATTAATTATTTAATTTTTTAAAAACAATCTTTTTTGCTCTTTGTAATTGTTAAAACCAAGAATTAACAGTTTTTAGCGTGTCAAAAATATCTTTATCCGGAAGATTTGGAATTTCCAAAATTATTGGAATTTCTTGCAGTTTTGGGTGAAATATTAAGCTTTTTAGCATATTTTGATCAATTGTGCCTTTACCAATGGCTTCATGTTTATCTATTTTTGCACCTTTTTTTTCGGCAGAGTCATTAAGATGTATAAGCTTTATATTTTCAATACCCATAGTTGAATCAAGAATTTCTATAAATTCTTCTGTTTTTTCTATATTGTAACCATATGCAAACGCATGAGATAAATCGATACAAAACTTTACTTTTTCAGGATAATCAAGTTTGTTTTTTATTATTTTAAAATCATATAAATCGCTGCCAACGGTTCTGTTTCCATGAGCCGTATTTTCAAGTAAAATTCTTATATTTTTTTCATATTTTAATAATTTATTTAAAGCTCTGGTTAAATTTTCGATACCTCTAAGTTTTGCTTTTGGATCATCCTTAGAGCTTTTAAATGCACCGGCAGAACCCGGATGTAAAACTATATTTTTAATATTTAATTTTTTTGCCAAATCTATTTCTTTTTTTAAAATTCTTTGGCTTGTTTGATAACCAATATATTTACCGCTGCAAAGATTTATCCAATATGAGCTATGGATATAAATATTTTCTAAATTTTTACTTATTTTTAAAAAATTTTTTAAATCTCTGGGATCTATTTTGGGATATCTAAAGCTATGTTCTTTTGTCAAAAAGAATTGAAACGATAAAACATTAAATTTTTGTGCTTTTACTAGTAATGCACAAAGACTGTCTTCAAGTTTTAAATGCAGTCCAACATTTTTATTATAATTCAATTTTTTCCTTTAACTCTTTTGAATTAAAATATGGCACTAATGCATTATAAAACTCTTTTTTAACATTTTTAAGTCCTACTTTTGTATTTGATTCAAAACGTAGACAAATGGCAGGTTGAGTGTTTGAAGCTCTTATAAGTCCCCAGCCGTTTTTTCCTTCAGATCTTAGTCCATCTATTGTAATATTATTTATATCTTTTTTTGCTGCAAAAATATTTTTTACATGCGAAACTATTTGTTCTTTTTCACTTTCTTTGCAGCTGATTCTAATTTCTGCCGAGCGTTCTTTATTTGGAAATATTTTTATTAAGTCATCTAAATTTTTATTATTTTCCTTTAAAATTTCAAAAAGTCTTAAAATTGAATATATTCCATCGTCATAACCAAAGTATCTATCGTTAAAAAAGAAATGACAGCTTAATTCGCCGGCAAGCTTTGCATTTGTTTTAAATAAAGCATCTTTAATAAGTGAATGTCCCGATGGGCATATGTGATCTATAGCTCCCCATTTTTTTAACAACTCTATTAAAGAAGATGAAGCTTTTACATCAAATACAATTGTTGCTCCGGGGAAATCTTTTAAAACTTTTTCTGAAAAAATTGCTAGCAACTGATCTCCGGGTACAAGATAGCCAGATTTGGTCATTGGGTCCATGCGGTCGCAGTCACCATCAAGACCTATTCCAAGTTCTAGATTGGAATCTGTTTTTAGTAAATTAAAAACTGTTTGCATATTTTTTATATTTGTTGGATCTGCTTCGTGATTAGGAAAATTGCCGTCAAGATTTTCAAATATCGGTTTAACGTTTTTCCAGTTCATCGTTTTAATTAAATCCGGTATTACCGTTCCCCCTGCAGCATTGCCACAATCAATTACTGCATTTATGTCATAATTTTTAAGATGTTCAAAATTTTGAGCGAGCCAGCCTATATATTCAGGTATAATATTTTTATATGTTATTTTGCATATTTTATTATCTTTATTTTCAAAAAAATTTTGAGAATCACAAATATTTTTTATTTCTTGTATTTCTTTTCCCCATACAGATTTTTTATTTAAGCATATTTTCATGCCATTATATTGTGCCGGATTGTGTGATGCTGTGATCATTAATCCGGATGTAACATCAGTATTGAATAAAGAAAAATAAAATACCGGTGTTGGACATATACCTATATCTAAAACGTTTATTCCCATGTCTTTAGCTGCATTGATAACTTGGTCTTTTATTGCAGGAGAATGGTTTCTACCGTCTCTTGCAACTACGATCGATTTTAGGTCGGGTTGTTTTACTTTTAAATAACTTATTATTGCTTTTGTAAGTAAGTAACTTTCATTTATTTCAAATTCTTCACCAACAATACCTCTTATGTCATACTCTCTAAATATTACGTTTTTCATTTTTATTTGGCCCTTTTTTGAAAAAAGTTAAATTTCATTTAAAATAGGCATCTTTTATAATAAGTATTAATTTTTAGCATAATGGGTTGTTTATGAAAAGAAGATTTTTAAAATTATTTGTTTTTTACATGAGCTTTGTTTTAACAAATAATGTGTTGGGTGTGTCTACTGAAAATATAAATCAGGCTACAAACGATAAGCTTGCTCTTGATTCTTTGATTGCTTTAAAAACACAATTTATAAAAAATCTTGAAAAAATATTTATGTGTAAAAATTATTGGGAGTTACGTTACTACTCACCAACAGTTGATAATAAAGTTGCTGATTTTGTTTTTAATTCCAGTGATAAGGTAAAACAAAAAGTAGAAAAGCTTGATGCAATAAAAATTCGATATTCCATATATTTGGGCAAAATCGATGAGCTTATATCTGTAATTACAAAAAATAATTCAAGCGAAGATTTAATAAGCGAAGTAGATTTTTGTATAAATTCTTTTTTCTCAAAAAATATTTATCCGGGAACTCTTGAATATCAAAGAGAATTTAATTTGTTTAAAGATTATGATATCGAGCAAAAAGCTAAAGTTATAGAAGATAACAATATAAATATTAATGCGTTAAAAATATATTCTAAAAGTTTATTAAAAGAGTTTAATGTACCAAATTATTTTAAAAGAAATTTGCTAAAAGCATCTATTGGCGGAACCGGGTTGGCTTTAGGTGCGTGGCTTATTTATAATAATAGAGATAGTATTCAAAATAGTATTAATAGTATGTATTCAAATTTTAAAGATTTAAAAACCGCTGAATATTATAGAGATATATTACAAACAAATATTCAAAATACGGCTGATGAAATTTTTAAAAAATTTGAAAAAGATGAAATTATTCAAGAGGACGGCATTGAAGAAAAAAATGAGAAACAGAATAAGTGGGAGTTAGATGATTTATTGAATTTAAAAAAGAAAATGCTCAATTGCAAATATAAAGATGCAGAAGTTAATGCAAAGAATGAATTAAATTTTATAGAAAATGATAAAGTAAAAGAGTTAATTGATTCTATTAAAAATTATATAAATACTTTGAATGACAAAGAAAAAGAAACTAAGTTAAATACTGGAACCAGTTTTGTGGGTGGTTTAGTTGCAAAGATGATAAATGGTGTAACCGGTAATCGTTTTGATATGATGTTGGACGGTGTTGATTCTGCGTTGGCGGAATTTTTTAAAACTCTTACTATTGCAGATGACGGTTTGAATAAAGTAGATGATTTAAAAAATAAAATTCCGGATATTATTGAATTACATTATTTAATTGCATATAGAATTATAGCAGATCAACTTGGAAATGTTGTTCATGTATCGAATATTGCTAAAAATACAATATTGGGTATTTCATCTGCTTTAGCAGCTTTATGGGTAATAAAAAAGATTTTAACTTGGCATAAAAATAAAATAAAAGATATTAATTTTGTGAAAATAGAATTGTATAAAGTTTTATTAAAATATAAACATCAAAAAAGTGATATTTATTTTGATTCTATAAATTATGCAGATAAGGGTTTATTTATTTATTACATGGAAAAACTACAAAATTTATCAAATGGAATTTTGGGACAAGATAAGATTAATTTGATAAAGTTGATTGATGCACTTAATGATAAGTCAAAAACAATTTATGAAAAAGTTAATTTAATAAAGTTAGAGCAAAATCTTATGCTTGTTGGAGCTTAAAATGATAGATTTAAATTTATTAAGAACAAATACTGAAAAAATAAAAAGCTTAATTTTAAAAAAAGAACCTAAATTTGATATAGAAAAATTGATTGAGCTTGATAAATCTGTTCGTTTGGTAAATGCTGAAATTGAAAATTTACGTAAAGAAAAAAATGAACTCGCTGCCAAAGGTAAGCAAGGTGTAACTCAAGAGATTCGTGAAAAATCTATAGAAATTGGCAGTAAGTTAAAGCAAAAAGAAGTTGATCTTATTGATATTGAAAAAGAGTTCAAAAAATTGGCACTTTCTTGTCCAAATATACCTCAAGAAGATATTCCGGCTGGAAATAAAGAATCCAATCAAACGGCTTGGGAATTTGGATCAAAAAAAATATTTGATTTTAAACCTAAAAATCACGTTGAACTTAATGAAAAATTAGATTGGTTTGATTTTGATGCAGCAACTGCAATGTCCGGATCAAATTTTATTTTTTATAAAAAAGATTCAGTAAAAATGATTTATGCATTAACGAATTTAATGCTTAAAAATAACTATGCCCATGGTTTTGAACCGGTTATTCCTCCATACTTGGTAAAAGAACAAGCACTTGTAAATTCAAGCAATTTACCAAAATTTGAGGGTGACTTTTATAAAATGCAGGACGATCTTTGCTTGATCCCTACAGCAGAGGTAAGTTTAACAAATGTTCACGCCAACCAAATATTGAATGTAAGTGATTTACCAAAGCGATATGTTGCTTGGACAAGTTGCTTCAGACGTGAAGCCGGTGGATATGGTTCAACTGAAAGAGGGTTAATTAGAATTCATCAATTTGAAAAAGTTGAAATTTATTCGATATGTAAACCGGAAGATTCAAATGAAGAATTAGTTCGTATGATAAAAACAGCCGAAAAAATTTTGCAATCTCTCGGATTACATTACAGAGTTAGTTTGCTGGCAGCCCAAGATTGCTCTTTTGCATCTTCAAAAACTTATGACATAGAAGTTTGGCTTCCGGGCCAAAATCAATATTATGAAGTTTCTTCTTGCAGTAACTGTACCGATTTTCAATCCCGACGAGCTCAGATAAGATTTAGAAAAAATGCGGATTCCAAACCTGAACTTGTTCACACTTTAAATTCTTCAGCTTTGGCCATACCAAGGCTTATGGTTGCAATTATTGAAACTTATCAACAAGAAGATGGTTCGATTAAATTTCCAAAAGTTTTGCAGGATGCGATGGATAACTTGTGGTAATCCTGTAAAATAGTTTTAGTTCTAAAATTTGGATTAAAATTTGGGTGGTATTTAGGGGCATATTTTGAATAATTTTGAACATATCTATATTCATTGGCCATTTTGCAATAGCAAATGTTACTACTGTGATTTTTTATCTTTTTGTAATAAAACAAATCAAGATAAAGAATATCATGATGTTTTATGTTCACAGCTAAAATATTTTAAAGATAACAAATCAAAAATTAAAACTATCTATATTGGTGGCGGTACGCCATCGATATATCCGCTTGATTTATTAAAAGAACTTTTTGAAAATTTAAATAAAAATTTTGATTTAAGTGATGTCAAAGAAATTACAATTGAAGCTAATCCTGCAGATATTACCAAAGATAAACTTGAGGCTTGGAAAAGCTTTGGAATAAACAGATTGAGTATGGGGATTCAAATTTTAAGCGACGAAATTTTGGCAAAAATTGGACGCCGACAAACGACAGCTGATGCTATTGGTGCAATAAATTTAGCTGAAAAATATTTTGATAATATTTCAGTAGATTTAATTTTGGGACTACCTGATGTTACTGATGAAATTTGGCAAAATAGCTTGAAAACAGTTGTTTCTTGGCCGGTAAAACATATATCGGTTTATATTTTGACTTTATATAATAAAACAAAACTATATGATTTAGTTAAAAGAAATGAGATTTCTTTGCAAAAAGATGATACAATAATCTCCCATTACATTAAAACTGTAGAATTTCTGGAAAAAAATGATTTTATGCAATATGAAATATCAAATTTTTCCAAAGTTGGCTTTGAATCTATTCATAATATGGCTTATTGGGATAGAAAGCCATATTTAGGACTTGGATTGGGAGCTAGTTCTTTTGATGGAACTGCACGGTATATAAATGAAACGAATTTGAATAAATTTTTAAATATAAATTTAAACCCGCTTAATTGCGCTCAAAAAGAGATATTGACCGACAGGCAAGTGTTTATAGAGAAGTTGATGCTCGATTTGCGCAAGAAAAACGGGGGGGACTTGCATAGTATGTTATACTTTTTAAAGAGTGCTGATAAAATTAAGTTTTTAAATAGTATAGAAGAATTAAAAAAACAAGGTTTAATTCTTCAAATCGGGGGTAAGGTTTCTCTTACTCAAAAAGGTTTACTACTCGAGAATGAAGTTGTTTTGAAGTTAATATAATTTTTAAAATTTTAATATTTATTTTGTAAATATTTTTACATGGAATTTTTGTTTTAAAATTTAGAGGTGTTATGGCTAAGCACGTTGGTGTAAAATTACCGGAAGATTTAGTTAATCTTTTAAAAAGAAAAAAAACTGTTGCAATTTTAGCAACTTTCTCAGAAAAGGGCGTTCCAAATACAACTCCGGTACAGTGTATTTATCCTAAAGGCGATGAAAGTTTATTGCTTACAATTCATAAAGAACATACCGGTTATCGCAATATGGTTTGGCAAAAAAAGATTATGTTATGTTTTCTTGGTGAAGGAAATGTTGCATACAGTGTTTTGGGCCGTGCCGGCGTAGTCAGAGCTCCTTCAATGGTTCATCCATTAATGAATGTTGTTAGAATTGATACTATTGATATCAAATCCGATCGCTCCATTTTGACAAGAGTGGATCAAGGCGTTTTGTGGAGCTTTACTTCAACAGAAGCAGATGAATTAATAAAGAGTCTATTTAAAGAACTTGAAGATCTAGCCAAAACCCTATAATATTCATAAAAGATATAATTAAGATAGAGTTGTAATTTTTAAAAAAAAGGGCTCTTAATATGAATATTTGTATGAAGTTATTAGGTTTGTCTGCTTTATTCCTATTTTTTTTAAATGCTCAAGAGGCAGATGTTATTGAACAACAATTTGAAAATGCCAATTTGCAAGATGTAAATACTCCTGAAGTAAATGAAAATATTGTTGAACCGGTTGAAAAATTGGAAGAACCACAAAAAGAAACTAAAATTAATGGTATAGATAATGTTAATTTTTCTGAAGAAAAAATTGGCACTCAGGGAAATTGGTTAAAAAAAAGAGAATGGCTAAAGTCTTCATATGCTGTAAATGATGAAATTCAAAATATTGTTTCAGAAATTCAATCAATGCCCGGTCAGTACAATGAACAATTTAATAAAATAGATAAAGAGCTTGATGAATTTTATAAAAAAGAAGGTTTCAATCAAGCAAGCAGTGCAGCATTATTTGCCGGAATTAAAAAATATTTAAGTAATAGAAAAAAATATTATAAAGAACAAATCAAAAGCGGTGTTACAACTGAGGGTGAAATAGAAATTGATGATTTGTTAAAAATAACCAAAGATTTAAAAACGAAATCGGAACAACTTCGTTTGGATATTAAATCAATATATGATCTTGATAGGTCAATAAAAGACAGATTAAAAAAACTTGACGATCTAGAAAAAATGGCGCTTGAAGAATCTGCAAAATCTGCTCAAATGGTCGAAGAGATTTGGAATATAATTGATGATAAAAAAGCTAGAACAATTTATTATCAACTCAAAGGTGACTCATTAGAAAAAGTTAATGCTATCAAAAAATATGTAACTCAAACATTGTGGCAAGATTTTAATAATTTTATTGAATTAATTAAAACGCAAATGAATATTGTTTCAGAATCTATTGCTGCATTGGAAAAAGACGGCTTGATTGTAAAAGATCGAACTGAAAGATTAAAAGATATAAAAAAAATTCAAGAAGATGAAGCTAAGCGATTGGCTGAATTTGCAGCATTAAAAAAACTTGAACAAAATAGATCTTGGTATCAAAAATTCTATTCTTATATTGTAGATATATTTGCAAAAATTTATAATTTTCTTTCAAATTAATTTATAAAAGGGAGATTGCGAAAAATGAAAACTTACCAAAATTCTATTTATTTAATTCTTTTTGTTAGTTTTTGTAATTTTAATTTAATATTTAGTCAAGATAACACTATGCCTGCAGGTAATACAACTGAAACGCAAGCCACTTCAACTTTTGAAAATGATTCATCATTAGAAGATTTGTCAAAAATTAATCAAGCACAAAAAGATGTAAAACAACCTGAACAATTTGATAAAAGTAATGAATTGGCGCAAGAATCTGAAAAATTATCTAAAGTTGGCGAAATTGAAAAATCACAAAGCGGACCTGTAAGTGATGATCAATCTACTACACAACCTGCAGCTATAGTTGACAGAGCAGGAGATATATCTGAATCAAGACAACAAGAGAATACATCTGAAAATGTTAGTGAAGTAAAAACTACTCCAATATCTAATGAACCTGAAAATGTAAAACAAGAAAGTGATATTGAAATACATCAGGAAGTAGCCAAAGAAGAATCAAAAACAACTGAAAAAATATCAAATGACAGCCTGAAAAAAATTGAGTTGCAGGAATCTATAAATGCTTTATTTGATAATGAAAAATCTATAAAAGACGTGGCAATATATATTCAAGAGCTTAGATCTGTTTTATCGAAAATAGATGCGATTATTCAAGACTTTAAAATACAAAGAGATTCGGCTCGAGAAATTTATCATGAAAAAATAGATAAATTTTTAGATGGTTTATTAATAGATTTTAATTTTGAGCAGGGTGTTATTCAGGGAAAAAATAGATTAAATGTAATTGGTGAGCAAGTGAAAACCGAAAGTGTTAACGGTTTAGATAGTATAAAAAATAGTTTGGATAATATAGATATTTTGGAAGACAAGATTTTAGAAGTATTGGTAATTATTGATAAAGAATATGAGAGAGCTGTTAAAATTGGAATAAACGCAAAAAAATTAAATTTTGAAAATTTGGATGAGCAAAAAGTTGAGGAATTGAAAAAAGATTTACAAAAAAAGTTAAACGACGTTCAAAATATTTTTTCAAAATTTAAAAAAGAAAGCTTAAATTCTTTTAATCAGCTTATTGCGAGCGCTGAAAATCTTATAGCAACAGTTGTTGAAAGTTTTGGAAAAGTAAAAAAAGATGAGACTGAATTTGGTGATGATAGTAATGTACAATCAATGCAAGGGCTTGAAGCTAAATCTGTTGAACCTGTTGGGTCAAAAGTAGAATCTGAAATTGTAAATGAAACAAAAAATCAAAATAAAATTTTAGGTCTTTATGAAAATGCAAAAAGTTATATAAAAGATTTTTATATTAATTTAGAGCTATTCTTTAAAAATATGGCTAAAGACATTAAAGG
This sequence comes from Candidatus Dependentiae bacterium, assembly GCA_018897535.1. Taxonomy (NCBI): domain Bacteria; species Candidatus Babelota bacterium. The sequence continues at coordinate 1,126 of JAHIKO010000001.1, read as the reverse complement.
TCGAGCCGAAGAATTAAAAAAAAGTGACAATTAAACGATTGCCAATAGCTTAATTATCTGGTAAATTTTGCATGTCTTAGTGATGTTCTTTAATATGAATTGACTGCCGAGATGGCGAAACTGGTAGACGCACTGCTTTAAGGGGGCAGCGGGAGTAATCCCGTAGGAGTTCGAGTCTCCTTCTCGGCACCAGCCGTCGCTCTGACGAGCTATGGCTGGCAGGCCAGTCTTTTGCTTTAACCGGTTGTGACCGGTAGGACATTAAAATTTGGAATAAATTTATGTTTTTAGATATTATTGCAAGGAGAGTTTGATGACTTCAAAAGTTGCTAGATTTTTTTTATCAAAATTAATGTTTTGGATTTTGATAACAGTTGTTGGATGCTATTTTTTATTTTCCATTGATATGAAAAAAGTTGAAAAAATGGAAACTGAAAATGGCAAAAAATTTTCTTTTGTAGAAAAAATTTATAAATCCATATCGATGCCGCATTTAAAATTAGGAATAGATCTTCAAGGTGGAACTTATTTGGTTTTGGGTGTAGAAGTTGAAAAAGCGGTTGATGCAAAATTAAAATTAGAAAATAAAAATTTAGATCAAATATTTAAAACCGGAGATTTAAAAGTTTGGCCGATAAAAAGAGAAGTAGTTGATTCAAATTTGGTTTTATCTTTCAATGATGAAAATGATGCAAAAAGTTGCGCTTCGTTAATTAAAAAAGATGATTTTATTCTAAAAACATCTGTAAAAGATACAAATGTAGTTTGTACATTAACTTCGGCTGAAGAGCAACGTATTCGCATGGGTTCTGTTGAGCAGGCTGTTAATGTTTTGAATAACAGATTGAGCGGTTTTGGCGTTGAAGGAATTGTTGTTCAACAGCATGGCGATAGACAAATAGTCGTACAACTTCCGGGTGTTGATGATCCGGATCGTGTAAAAGCTGTTATAACTCAAACGGCAAAACTTGATTTTAAGATAGTTGAAAAAACTGCAAGAAGTGAGCGCGAGATAGTTGATGATTTTGATGGCGATTTGCCAGCTGACAAAATGATTGTCAGAGGAAAAGTAAAACGTGGTCAAATGGCCGATGAAGAATCCGGTAGTTATTATCTTGTTTCAGCA